>NZ_JBQEKA010000005.1:82676-96672 GCF_052103615.1 Kerstersia sp.
GCCATGAAATCCATGGTCACAACCACCATGATGAGCAGGGAAGTGCCGCCAAACAAGAACGGTACATTCCAACGCATCACCAAAAACTCGGGAATCAAGCACACCAGCGTGATATACAACGCGCCCGCCAGAGTCAGGCGCATGAGGATCTTGTCGATATATCGCGCGGTTTGCTCACCAGGACGAATCCCCGGCACAAATGCGCCGCTCTTCTTGAGATTGTCCGCAGTTTCACGGCTGTTAAACACCAGCGCCGTGTAGAAGAAGCAGAAAAAGATGATGGCAGTGGCGTACAGGGTGACATACAGCGGCTGACGCGGTTGCAAAGCCGCAGCCAGGTCACTCAGCCAACGCATGCTCTCACCAGTGGCGAACCAGCTGGCCACCGTTGCGGGCAACAGAATGATGGACGAGGCGAAGATCGGAGGGATCACACCTGCCATATTCAGCTTCAGGGGCAGATGCGAGCTCTGGCCACCATAAAGCTTGTTACCCACCTGGCGTTTCGCATAGTTGACAGTGATCCTGCGCTGCGCACGCTCGACGAACACTACCAGCGCCGTAACAGCGATGGAGAGAGCGACGATAAACAGCGCGGCAGGCACCGACATAGCACTGGTACGCACCAGGTCCAACAGGCCACCAACGCCCGAGGGCAGTCCGGCCACGATACCGGCGAAAATCAAGATCGAAATGCCGTTACCCAAGCCACGCTCGGTGATCTGCTCGCCCAGCCACATGATGAACATGGTGCCAGTGACCAGCGTCACGATGGTTGTGAACCGGAACAGCATCGCGCTGGTTCCCGCAAGGATAAGTCCCTGCTGGGATTCCAGAGCCACCGAAATACCGATAGCCTGGGCCAGCGCCAGCACAACGGTGAAATACCGCGTGTACTGGGTGATCTTGCGGCGCCCTGCTTCGCCTTCCTTCTTCAGCGCTTCCAGTGACGGAACGACCACGGACATCAACTGCATAATGATGGACGCGGAAATGTAGGGCATGATGCCCAGCGCGAAGACGGAAAAGCGCTCAAGCGCCCCGCCCGAAAACATGTTGAACAGGCCCAGGATCCCACCCGAGTGCTGACGGAACAAGTCCGACAGCGCATCGGGGTTGATACCAGGAACGGGAATATGCGTGCCGAGCCGGTAAACAACCAGCGCGAGCAACAGGAACACCAACCGGCGCTTCAAATCGCCGTATCGGGGTCCGGTCTTGCCCAGTGCCTGCGCTTTAGCCACACATCACCTCGTGATCAAGCCAGCGAGCCGCCGGCCGCCTCAATGGCGGCGCGAGCGCCGGCCGTCGCCGTGATGCCTTTCAGGACCAGCTTGCGCGTCAGTTCGCCAGACTTCACGACTTTCGCGTAACGCACGGCCTGACCCACCACGCCCGCTTGCTTCAGCACTTGCACATCGACTTCATCGACGGGCAGGCCTTGCAGCTCGGACAGGCGGACCTCAGCATACAGGTGACGATTCAAGGATTTGAAGCCACGCTTGGGCAGGCGGCGTTGCAGCGGCATTTGACCGCCTTCAAAACCGACCTTATGGAAACCACCGGTACGCGATTTCTGACCCTTGTGACCGCGGCCGGCAGTTTTGCCAAAGCCGGAGCCGATACCACGGCCGACACGGCGGCGGGCGCGTTTGCTCCCTTCTGCCGGGGCCAGGCTATTGAGTTGAATTTCCGACATCGTATTTCCTTAGACGTCCGAGACGGTAACGAGATAATCGACCTTGCGGATCATCCCACGCACTTCCGGCGTATCGACCAGCACCTTGCTGCTGTTCAAACCGCGCAGCCCCAGGCCGCGGACCGTTTCACGGTGCGACTTGTGGGTGCCGATGACCGAACGCACCAGCGTAACCTTGATTTGCTTCTGAGCCATAACTTACCCCAGGATTTCTTCGACGGACTTGCCGCGCTTGGCAGCAACTTCCGCCGGCGTCTGGGCCGCACGCAGACCGTTCAGCGTGGCGCGGACCATGTTGTAGGGGTTGCTGGAGCCCAGGCTCTTGGCAACCACGTTACGGACGCCCATCACTTCGAAGATGGCGCGCATCGGGCCGCCGGCGATAACGCCGGTACCTTCGGCTGCCGGCGAGATCAGCACCGTCGAGGCGCCGTGCTTGCCAACCACCGTGTGATGCAGCGTGCCATTCTTCAGGGGCACCTTGAACAGGCCACGACGGGCTTGTTCCATTGCCTTCTGAACGGACACCGGCACCTCACGGGCCTTGCCCTTGCCCATGCCGATACGGCCGTCGCCATCACCAACCACGGTCAGCGCAGCAAAGCTCATGGTGCGACCACCCTTGACGACCTTGCTGACGCGGTTGACCGCGATCATTTTTTCGCGGAAGCCGTCGTCGATTTCTTTCTCAGCGGCGTTCTTGCCTTGTACTTTAGCCATTTGACAATCCCTCGCTTAGAACTTGAGGCCGGCTTCACGCGCGGCTTCGGCCAAGGCCTTCACACGACCGTGATAGCGGAAACCCGAGCGATCGAAAGCAACGCTTTCGATGCCGGCAGCCTTGGCCTTCTCGGCCACACGCTTGCCAACCAGGGTCGCAGCGGCGACGTTGCCGCCATTGCCTTCCAGCAGCTTCCGGACTTCGGCTTCCTGAGTGGAAGCGCTGACCAGAACGCGGTTGCCTTCCGGCGAAATGATGTTTGCGTAGATGTGCAGGTTCGAACGGAAAACCGTCAGGCGATGAGCGCCCAGTTCGGCAATTTTCCGGCGGGTAGGCACCGCACGACGCAAACGGGAAAGATTCTTGTTCATAATGTTTCCTTGCTTGCGCGATTACTTCTTCTTGGTTTCCTTGATCGCCACATATTCGTCAGCGTAGCGCACGCCCTTGCCCTTATAGGGTTCCGGCTTGCGATAGGCGCGAATCTTTGCGGCGGTCTGGCCCAGCACTTGCTTGTCGGCACCCTTCAGCACGATTTCGGTCGGCGTGGGGGTTTCAGCCTTGATGCCAGCGGGCAGCGGGTGCACGATGTCGTGCGAGAAACCGAGTTGAAGTTTGACCGCGTCAGCTTGAGCCTGGGCACGGAAGCCCACGCCAATCAGCGTCAATTTACGCTCAAAGCCTTTGCTCACACCAGCAACCATGTTGGCCACCAGGGCGCGCACGGTACCGGACATGGCGTTGGCATGACGGCTGTCATCAGCAGCAACGAACGACAGGCTGCCGTCTTCTTGCTTGATCACAACGTTGCCGTCCAGCGCTTGCGTCAAGCTGCCCAGCGGGCCCTTGACGACGATCTGGTCCTGACCCAGGGTAACTTCCACACCCTTCGGCAGTTCAACGGGGTATTTTGCAATACGTGACATTCGAATCTCTCCTTAGGCCACGTAGCACAGCACTTCGCCGCCCACGCCATTGGCGCGAGCCTTGCGGTCGGTCATCACGCCACGCGAGGTGGACACGATGGCGACGCCCAGGCCGTTCATGACCTGAGGAATGCTGGTGCGACCCTTGTAAATACGCAGACCGGGGCGCGACACGCGCTCGATGCGCTCAATCACGGGACGGCCAGCGTAATACTTCAGGGAAATTTCCAGCTCGGGCTTGGCCGAGCCACCCTTGACTTCGAAACTCTCGATATAGCCTTCGTCCTTCAGCACAGCAGCAATTGCCACTTTCAGCTTCGAGGAGGGCATGCTCACCGAGGCCTTGTCAACTTGCTGCGCATTACGGATGCGAGTCAGCATATCGGCGATGGGATCGCTCATGCTCATAATTGAATCTCCTACCAGCTGGCCTTGGTGATGCCAGGAATCTCACCACGCATTGCGTATTCACGCACTTTGTGACGAGCCAGGCCAAATTTGCGGAACACACCGCGGGGACGACCGGTCACTGCGCAACGGTTGCGCTGGCGAGTCGGGTTCGCGTTGCGCGGCAGCTCTTGCAGCTTCAGGCGCGCTTCGTAACGCTCTTCGTCGGTCTTGGAGGTATCGTCGATGATCGCCTTCAGCGCGGTGCGCTTGGCGGCGAACTTGGCGGCCAGCTTGGCGCGCTTGATATCGCGATTGATCAGGGAAAGTTTAGCCACGTATCGCCCCTTAGTTGCGGAACGGGAAACGGAACGCCGTCAGCAGCGCTTTTGCTTCCTCGTCGGTCTTGGCAGTCGTCGTGATGCTGATATTCAGGCCACGCAGCGCGTCGATCTTGTCGTACTCGATTTCGGGGAAAATGATCTGTTCCTTGACCCCGACGTTGTAGTTGCCACGACCATCGAACGCACGACCGGAAATACCACGGAAGTCACGCACGCGCGGCAGAGCCACGGTGACCAGACGGTCCAGGAATTCGTACATGCGCTGACCACGCAGGGTCACCATGCAGCCGATCGGGTAGTCTTCACGGATCTTGAAGCCGGCGATAGCCTTACGGGTCTTCGTGATGACGACCTTCTGGCCGGAGATCTTGGTCAGATCGCCCGCGGCATTTTCAATGATCTTCTTGTCGGCAACCGCTTCGGACACACCCATGTTCAGGGTGATCTTGGTAATGCGCGGCACTTCCATGACGCTCTTGTAGCCGAACTTTTCTTTCAGTTCGGGTGCGATCTTGTCGCGATACAGTTCTTGAAAACGAGCCATGTCAGTTCCTTAAGCCTTGGCGCCGACGACTTCGCCGCTGGAGCGATACACACGCACCTTACGGCCATCGACTTCCTTGATCCCGACGCGGTCAGCCTTGCCAGTGGCAGGGTTGAAAATCGCGATATTCGAGATGTGGATGGGCAGGGTCTTCTCGACGATGCCGCCGGTGGTGCCTTGCATGGGATTGGGGCGCACGTGCTTCTTCACGACATTGACGCCTTCGACCAGAACGTGGTCGGCATCAAGACGGGCCAGCACGACACCGCGCTGCTTGCGGCTACGGCCGGCCAGCACGACGACTTCGTCGCCTTTACGAATCTTGTTCATCGTAGGCTCCTTACAGCACTTCCGGTGCCAGCGACACGATCTTCATGAAGCGGTCGGAGCGCAGCTCGCGCGTCACCGGCCCGAAGATGCGGGTGCCGATAGGCTCCAGCTTGGCATTGAGCAAAACAGCGGCATTGCCGCCAAAACGGATCAGCGAGCCATCTTTACGGCGCACGCCCTTGGCGGTACGCACGACGACGGCGTTGTAGATCTCGCCCTTCTTGACGCGGCCGCGCGGAGCCGCATCTTTGACGCTCACCTTGATGATGTCGCCAATGGCGGCATAACGGCGCTTGGAACCGCCGAGCACCTTGATGCACATCACTGACCGTGCACCGGTGTTGTCGGCCACGTTCAGCGTGGTCTGCATTTGAATCATGATTGTCCTTGTTCCAACTTAACCGGAATACATGCCGCATCTGCCCGGATGCTTTGATAGCACCCAATCCAGAAACAACATGTCCCCGCCAGTTTTGGCCCCGTCAGGTCACAGCCAATGCGTCCAAGACGCGCACGCCGTCACCCTGGGATGAAAATCCTGCGGATAAAACTACTTGGAATCAGCCATAGCACAGCTAACGACCAAGTAAGCTCACGAATTTAGCACAGAGGCTAGTCAAAGTCCACAATATTTCCGAAAACACAACACTGGCGGACGTCCATGAAAAAAGCAAGCCCTGGCTGGCAAGGCTTGCTTCATGCACTTCCGCCCCTTTCGAAGCGGAAGTGAACATAGCACCGATGGCTTAGATCACGCGAACCGCTTCGATCAGGCGCGTCACGCTCCAGGACTTGGAGCGGGACAGCGGACGACCTTCCGCGATTTCGACGATGTCGCCTTCGTTGTATTGATTGGCTTCGTCATGCGCCTTGTACTTATTGGAACGCACAACGATCTTGCCGTACAGCGGGTGCTTGGTACGGCGCTCAACCAGCACCACGACGGTCTTGTCCATCTTGTTGCTGACGACCTTGCCGATCAGCGTACGCTGACGCTTGGCCGGAGCGGTGTTTTGGGTTTCACTCATATCAGTTTCCCGCCTTTTCCGTAAGCAGAGTGCGCACGCGAGCGATGTCGCGGCGAACCTTGCGGATCTGGCTGTGGTTGGCAAGCTGCTGAGTGGCCTTCTGCAGACGCAGATTGAATTGTGCCTTCAGCAGGCTTTCGAGTTCCTTGCCGAGCTCGGCAGCGTCTTTGGCTCGAAGTTCGCTAGCTTTCATGTCGATCTCCTCAAGCACCGATATGACGCGACACGAACACGGTCGAGATCGGCAACTTGGCCGCGGCCAGGCGGAACGCCTCGCGCGCCAGCTCTTCGCTGACCCCTTCCATCTCGTACAGCACCTTGCCGGGCTGAATTTCAGCAACCCAGTACTCCGGGTTACCCTTACCATTACCCATACGCACTTCAGCAGGTTTTTGCGAGATCGGTTTGTCCGGGAAAATACGGATCCAGATCCGGCCACCACGCTTGATGTGACGGTTGATAGCACGACGTGCAGCTTCGATCTGACGAGCGGTCAGACGACCGCGGCCCGTGGCCTTCAGACCGAATTCGCCGAACGAGACGGCGGTGCCGCGCGTCGCCAGACCGGTATTACGGCCTTTCTGCTCTTTGCGGTATTTCCTGCGTGCCGGTTGCAGCATGCTTATTCTCCTTCAGCCGCCGAGGCAGCATCAGACTTGCGCGGACCGCGGCCACGACCAGCGCCACCGGGGCGACGGTTGTCCGGACGGTCGCCACGAGGACGACGCGGGCGGCGTTCTTCATCACGCGGTGCCACAGCCACTTCGGGCGGCAGCTCGCCGTTGGGCAGACGATCGCCCTTGTAAACCCAGACCTTGATACCGATGATGCCATAGGTGGTTTGGGCTTCGGACGTGCCGTAGTCGATGTTGGCGCGCAGCGTATGCAGGGGCACACGGCCTTCGCGATACCATTCGGTACGGGCGATTTCGATACCGTTCAAACGGCCCGAGCTCATGATCTTGATGCCTTGTGCACCCAGGCGCATGGCATTTTGCATCGCGCGCTTCATGGCGCGACGGAACATGATGCGCTTTTCGAGCTGCTGGGCGATCGAATCGGCGATCAGCTGGGCATCGGTTTCCGGCTTGCGGATTTCCTCGATGTTCACGTGCACAGGCACGCCCATCAGACGCTGGAGATCGCTCTTCAGGTTTTCGATGTCCTCGCCTCGCTTGCCGATCACCACACCCGGACGAGCCGAATAAACAGTAATACGGGCATTCTTGGCAGGACGCTCGATGACCACGCGGCCAACGGACGCGCTCTTGAGCTTCTTCTTCAGATATTCGCGGACGCGGATATCTTCAGCCAGCATCGTGCGATACGACGAATCGCCAGCGAACCAGCGGGAAGTCCAGTCACGCGAGACTGCCAGGCGGAACCCAGTAGGGTGAATTTTCTGACCCATCTTGACTCCTTAGGCGCCGACCTTAACCACAATGTGGCAGGTCTGCTTCTCGATACGGTTACCGCGGCCTTTAGCGCGTGCGGAAAAACGCTTCAGCGACTGACCCTTGTCGACGTAGATCGTGGTGACCTTGAGTTCGTCGATGTCGGCGCCGTCATTGTGTTCAGCGTTGGCGATAGCCGAGTCGACAGCCTTTTTCAGGATGACGGCGGCCTTCTTGGGCGAGAACGTGAGGATGGTCAGTGCCTGCGCTACAGACTTGCCACGGATCTGATCAGCGACCAGACGGACTTTCTGAGCGGAGATACGAACCCCACGGACATTGGCGGTAGTTTCCATCGCTTACCTCTTGGCCTTCTTGTCCGCTGCGTGGCCCTTGAACGTACGGGTCAGCGCGAACTCGCCCAACTTGTGGCCAACCATGTTCTCGTTGATATAAACGGGAACGTGCTGACGACCGTTGTGCACAGCAATCGTCAAGCCGATGAACTCGGGCAGGACGGTGGAACGGCGCGACCAGGTTTTGATCGGCCTCTTGTCGTTGCCCGCAATTGACTTTTCGACCTTGGAAACCAGGTGCGAATCGACAAACGGGCCTTTCTTGACGGAACGGGACATGATGTTCGCCTCTTACTTGCGCTTGCGCCGTTGGACGATCATGTTGTTCGTCCGCTTGTTGCGACGGGTCTTGAAACCCTTCGCCGGAGTACCCCAGGGGCTGACTGGCTCGCGTGCTTCGCCAGTGCGGCCTTCACCACCACCGTGCGGGTGGTCGATCGGGTTCATGGCAACACCGCGAACAGTCGGGCGAATACCGCGCCAACGCACGGCACCGGCCTTGCCGATCTGGCGCAGGCTGTGTTCTTCGTTACCGACTTCACCGATGGTGGCACGGCACTCGATATGCACGCGGCGCACTTCGCCGGAGCGCAGACGCACTTGGGCGTAAACGCCTTCGCGAGCCAGCAGCACAGCAGAAGCACCAGCCGAACGCGCCATCTGGGCGCCCTTGCCCGGCAACAGTTCGATACCGTGAATGGTCGAACCCACCGGAATGTTGCGGATCGGCAGCGTATTACCTACGCGGATCGGCGCATCCACACCGGAGAACACCGTTGCGCCAACTTCCAGGCCACGGGGAGCGATGATGTAACGGCGCTCGCCGTCTGCGTACACCAGCAGAGCGATGTGCGCGGTACGGTTGGGGTCATATTCCAGACGCTCAACGCGTGCCGGAATGCCATCCTTGTTACGACGGAAGTCGATAACGCGGTAGTGCTGCTTATGGCCGCCGCCACGATGACGGATCGTGATGTGACCATTGTTGTTGCGGCCCGAACCACGGCTCTTCTTTTCGAGCAGCGGCGCGTAAGGCGCACCTTTGTGCAGCTTGTCGTTGACGACCTTGATCAGGCCACGACGGCCGGCGGAAGTCGGCTTGACTTTAACGAGGGCCATTTAGTTCACCTCTGCAAAGTCGATCTGCTGACCCGGCTTGAGCGAGACATATGCCTTGCGCTCATTGCGGCGGCGGCCATTGAAACGACCGAAGCGTTTGACTTTGCCCTTGCGATTGAGGACCTGCACGGACTCGACCTGCACCTTGAAGAGCAGTTCGACGGCAGCCTTGATTTCCGGCTTGGTTGCATCAGCAACCACACGGAAGGCGATTTGTTCGTTCTTTTCGGCGATGAACGTGGCCTTTTCGGTCACGATGGGCGCCAGAATGACTTGCAGCAAACGTTCCGTGCTCATCCCAGCATCTCCTCGAATTGCGCGACCGCCGCCTTGGTGATCAGCAGATTCTTGTAGTGAATCAGCGACAGCGGATCAATGTAGCGCGGCTCGATCACAGCAACGTGCGGCAGGTTGCGCGTCGCCAGATAGGTGTTCTCATCAACGGAATCCGTGACGATCAGCACCGACTCGAAGCCCAGCGTCTTCAGGCGTTCAACCGCTTGCTTGGTCTTGGGCGTTTCCAGCGCGAAATCTTCCACGACCGCCACACGGCCTTCGCGAGCCAGCTGAGAGAGGATCGAACGGATGCCCGCGCGATACATCTTCTTGTTGATCTTCTGGCTGAAATTTTCGTCGGGCGAGTTCGGGAACGCACGGCCACCCCCACGCCACAGCGGCGAGGATGTCATACCGGCACGGGCACGACCCGTACCCTTTTGGCGCCAGGGCTTCTTGGTGGAGTGCTTGACTTCGTCACGACCCTTCTGGGCGCGGTCGCCGCTACGGGCATTGGCCTGGAAGGCAACGACGATCTGGTGAACCAGGGCTTCGTTGAAGTCACGGCCAAACACTGTGTCCGGGACGCTGACGGTTGACTCGGACTTGCCTTGTTCGTTCAGGAGTTTGATTTCCATGGCTTAGGCACCCTTCTTCAGCGGCGTCTTGACGGCAGGACGCACAATGATGTTAGCGCCAGCGTGACCGGGTACAGCGCCCTTAACGAGCAACAGACCGCGTTCGGCGTCGACGCGCACGATGTCCAGATTCTGAACGGTGCGGGTCACGTCACCCATGTGGCCAGACATCTTCTTGCCCGGGAAAATCCGGCCCGGATCCTGCGCCTGGCCGATAGAGCCGGGCACGCGGTGCGAGCGGGAGTTACCGTGCGAAGCACGCTGAGAACCGAAGTTGTGACGCTTGATGGTACCTGCAAAGCCCTTACCGATACTGGTGCCGGTGACGTCGACCTTTTGGCCGGCTTCAAACACACTTTCAACGGCAACGACAGCGCCAGGAGCGAACTCGGCGGCGCGGGCGGGGTCAAGACGGAACTCCTTGAGGGAGCTGCCGGCTTCGATGCCTGCCTTCGCAAAGTGGCCGGTTTCAGGCTTGGTCACGCGGGAAGCGCGGCGTTCGCCATAGGCCAGTTGCACAGCTGCATAGCCGTCAGTTTCGACGGACTTGACCTGGGCGACGCGGTTGTTCGACACGTCCAGCACGGTCACGGGGATGGACACGCCATCATCCGTGAAAATGCGGGTCATGCCGACTTTGCGCCCCACCAGCCCAAGCCGGAACGCGGCAGGCGTGGGTGTCGGATTCGACATTGTTTTCTCCGGGGTTGTAACCCTAATCCCGACTACGATTGGTCGGGGCTGCATAAATGCACACAACAGCTGCGCCAGGAAACATTACGTTCCCGGCGCCCCGCCTGCCTCGAAAAAAACGCGGCACACGGACTGCCTGTACGCACATGAATAATGCCCCAGTTAGGGCAAGTCTCAGATTCTAGCATGATGCGCAGAAAGTGCGCAATCCATGGCGTGCTCACAACACTTTTGTCAAGTGCCCGACCCCAATCCTCGCCGCCGCTACTCTTCGCCCTGCGCGGCAAAGCTTTCCGCAAGAAAGTCCAGCAGCGCGCGCACGGCAGGCAATTGGCCCCGGCGCGACGCAAAAACGGCATGGATAATGCCGCAAGGCGGCTCCCATTCCGGCAGCACCGTCACCAGCTCGCCGCGCGCCAGCTGCTGGCTGATCATCATATAAGGCAGCTGCGCCACCCCCACGCCTCTCACTGCGGCATCCCTCAACACATTCAGGCCGCGCGTGACCAGCCGCGGCTGATGGCGCACCATGACCTCGCTTTTGTCCGGCCCTAGCAGATGCCAGGTGAAATCGCCGCGCTGCAAGCCATGCCCCATGCTGGGCAGCAGCTGCAGTTCATCAAGCTTCCTGGGCACGCCTTCACGCGCCAGCAGCGCCGGGCTGGCAACCAGGCACTGCCTGCGCCGCCCGAGCACGCGCATGACCAGATCGCTGTCCTCAAGCGGCGGCGGCCGCACCCGGATGGCGATATCCACGCCCTCGCCCACGACATCCACCCGCCGGTTGGTTTCTTCCAGGTGAATATTCACCTGAGCATGGCGCGCCATGAAGTTCGCCACCATTTCACCGACGCTGGCATCCAGCAGCGCCACCGGGCAGGTCATCCTTACCATGCCGCGCGGCTCGGCATGTGCCAGCGCGACGGCATCATCGGCGGCATCGGCCTCGACCAGCATGGCTTTGCAATGCGTGTAATACACCTGCCCGACATCTGTCACCGAAAAACGCCGCGTAGAGCGCTGGATCAGCCGCACCCCCAGGCGCTCTTCCAGCACGGCAACGTGGCGGCTCAGCTTGGACTTGGGCACGCCCAGCACCCGGCCAGCCTGGGCGAACCCGCCATGCTCGATCACCTGCACGTAGTAATAAAGGTCGTTCAGATCACGCCGCATTCCGTACGCTCCGCGCCGGCCCGGACATTCGCCACGGCCTGCCGCCACCGCCACACCTAGTCGTCCGCGCCGCCATCCGCCATGGCGCGCGCCCAGCGACTATGATAGCGGAATCCGTCAGGCTGCCCCGGCAGGCTTGTCGCGCACTAAAATACCAGCGCCCCGTCTTCTTCCTTCCTTTCCGCCATGCTGCTGCATATCCTGTACCTGATCGCCATCGTCGCCGAAGGCATTACCGCTGCCCTGGCTGCCGGCCGTCGCAACATGGACTGGGTTGGCGTCTTTCTGCTGGGCTGCATCACGGCGCTGGGCGGCGGGTCCGCGCGCGATATCGTGCTCGGCCACTATCCGCTGACCTGGGTCAAGCACCCACACTACTTGCTGATTACCGGCGGCGCCGCCCTGCTCACAATTGCGGTGGCCCGCTTCATGCATCGCCTGCACAAGCTCTTCCTTTTCCTGGATGCCATCGGCCTCGTGGTTTTTACCGTGATCGGCTGCAACATCGCCATGGAAATGCAATTGCCCGTCATCATCGTCATCGCCTCCGGCATGATTACCGGCTGCGTGGGCGGCGTCTTGCGGGACATTCTCTGCAACGATATTCCTCTGCTGTTCCGCAGCGAGCTCTACGCAACCGTTTCCATCTTTACAGGCTGCCTGTATCTCGGCGGCCTGAAGCTCGATTTGCCCCACAATATCGTTATGGGTACCGCCATGATCGCCGGACTGGCGCTGCGGCTGCTGGCGCTGCGCTTTGACTGGAGCATGCCAAAATTCATTTACAGCCGGGGCGACTAACTGCCACACTGCTGGCGCCAGCCCGCAGGGGCTGAGCCATCCGAGCCGCTCCGGCCGCGCCCTTGCGCCCTCTCCGGAGCCTCGCCATGCCCGCCGCCTCACGCCCACACGCATACACACACGCGCAAATACGCGCGCGCACGCGCGCCCTGCACCGCCCCATCGGTATTTTCGATGCTGGCATAGGCAGCTACGCCATTGTTGAACTGGTGCGCCGCCACTTCCCCAGGCAAGACATTATTTATTTCGCCGACCGCGCCAGCTTTCCCTATGGCCAACGCCATCCGGCCGAATTGGCGGCTGCCGTCAGCCAGGCCATCCGGCGTCTGGCCAGCCTGGGCGCCCAGGCCGTTGTCCTGGCCTCGAACGCGCCTTCGGTCATGGTGCTCGATGACATCCGCCCCGCCATGCCTGTCCCTGTCCTCGGCATCTATCCGCCGGTTGCCGCAGCGCTGGCGCAATCGCGCTCCGGCCAGGCGGCCGTGCTGGGCGTGCAGTCCCTGATCGACAGCCCCGCCATCCGCGCCTATATCTCGGCCATCATTGAACAAGCCTCAGCGTCCACGCCCTCGCTGGCGGGCCAGCCCTCAGCGCAAGCGCCCGCCGCCAGCCATCACTCCAGCAGCGCCACCCTGGGCCCCGTCACCCTGGTCAATGCCTCACCGCTGGTTGCCTATGTGGAAGACGGCCGCTTTCTGTCGCAGCCCGATGCAACACAGCATGCCGTGCAATCCTTCATGAACCACCTGCGCCAGACGCTGCCGCAAGTGGATACCTGCACGCTGTCCTCCACACACCTGCCCTGGCTGCGGCACTATTTCGAAAGCGCTGCGCCGCAGCTCTCATTTCTGGATCCGGCCCAGGCGCTGCTGCCCTTGCTGCGGCCTTATCTTTCTGCCGGCCAGGGCGCAACACTGTGCCTGGCCAGCGAGTCTGACAATTACCCTATTGCCGGTCTGCGCGACATGCTGGCGCTGCTAGGCGTGAAGCTTGAACCCATCCTGATCCCGGCAGATTAAAGGGCAGGCTCACTTTGCCGGGACGAAAAAAAGACACTCCGAAGAGTGTCTTTTTGCTTGCTTCCGGGCCGCCGGATGATTTCAAGAAACCTGCCTTGGCCCACAAGAGCGCGATAACGCTTAGACAGCGATATCGACGTCCACACCAGCCGGCAAGTCCAGGCGCATCAGCGCATCAACCGTCTTGTCGGTGGGATCCACGATATCCATCAGGCGTTGGTGCGTACGGATTTCGAACTGGTCACGCGAGGTCTTGTTGACGTGCGGCGAACGCAGCACATCGTAACGACGGATACGCGTGGGCAGGGGAACCGGGCCACGGACCACAGCACCAGTGCGCTTGGCGGTTTCGACGATTTCAGCGGCCGATTGGTCGATGAGCTTATAGTCGAACGCTTTCAGACGGATGCGGATTTTCTGGTTTTTCATTGGAATTCCTAAAGAACGCAGTTTGGACGCGGGAACCCTAAGGTTCCCGCAACAAGCAGCAATGCTTACTTGATGATGCTGGCAACGACGCCGGCGCCGACGGTACGGCCGCCTTCACG
>NZ_JBQEKA010000006.1:0-29253 GCF_052103615.1 Kerstersia sp.
CGCGAATGCGCGCCTGCGTCGCCACCGACCAAGCGCATGCCTGTTACCGCAGTTCAAAAGAATAAGGATGGACTCTCCGCTATGATGGTGCTCTATTCCGGGACCACTTGCCCGTTCTCGCAACGTTGCCGCTTCGTGTTGTTCGAAAAGGGCATGGACTTCGAAATCAAGGACATCGACCTCTTCAACAAGCCTGAGGACATCGCTGTCATGAATCCCTACGGCCAGGTGCCCATCCTGGTCGAGCGTGACCTCGTGCTGTACGAGTCGAACATCATCAACGAGTACATCGACGAACGCTTCCCCCACCCGCAACTGATGCCCGCGGATCCGCTGATGCGCGCCCGCACGCGCCTGTTCCTCTACAACTTCGAAAAGGAACTGTTCAGCTGCGTCTCGGTGCTGGAAGACCGCACGGGCCGCTTCGACGCCACCCGCCAGGACCGCGCCCGCAACGATATCCGCGACCGGCTCGCGCAACTGGCGCCTGTGCTGGTGAAAAACAAGTACATGCTGGGCGAAGAATTCTCCATGCTCGACGTCGCCATTGCGCCGCTGCTCTGGCGCCTGGATCACTACGGCATCGAGCTGCCCAAGACTGCTGCGCCCATCCAGAAGTATGCCGAACGCATCTTCTCGCGTCCTGCCTACATTGAGGCGCTGACGCCCTCTGAAAAGGTCATGCGCCGCTAATGACGACAGCCATGCAGGAAACCTCCACCAAGCCTTATCTGCTGCGCGCTCTGCACGAGTGGTGCACGGATAACGGCTATACGCCGCATATCGTCGTTCAGGTCGATGAAAACACGCAAGTTCCGCGTGCCTACATCCGTGACGGCCAGATCACCCTCAACATCGGCTCGCTGGCCACCCATAACCTGCGCATCGACAACGATTGGGTCTCCTTCCAGGCACGCTTCAACGGCGTCACGGAAGACCTCTGGGTGCCGGTGGCAGTCGTCACCGCCATCTATGCGCGTGAAACCGGTGCCGGCATGGGCTTCGAAGTGCAGGAATACGAAACAGGCAAAAGCGGTGCCGCCGCCGAGCCCGGCACCGCCGACCCGGCACCGCCTGCGGCAGACAAACCGGAGGACGACCCCTCGCCCGCCGGCGGCAAGCGCCGTTCCCACCTGTCGGTCGTCAAATAAAACACAGCCCGGCCATTTCCGCGCCGGGCTGCTACAATTGCGCCCGCACCGTGCCGGCGTAGCTCAGTTGGTAGAGCAGCTCACTTGTAATGAGAAGGTCGAGGGTTCGATTCCTTTCGCCGGCACCACATCAGCATTCCCAGCAGTCCACAGCAGCATACAAACCCGCACCAGCCTTGGCTATGCGGGCTTTTTATTGCCTCCTAGTGTCTACAGCAGTGCATTGCCAGCTACCGTCACATGGCGGTATCTTTGGCGGTATGTGGCGAACAGCGCCAGCCAATCAGGGAAAAATACCGTCATGCCGCTGACAGATACCGCCTGCCGCCAGGCCAAGCCTACCGACAAAGCCCGCAAGCTGACGGACGGTGACGGCCTCTACCTGCTGGTCAACCAGACCGGCAAGTATTGGCGCATGGACTACCGCTACGGCGGAAAGCGCAAGACACTGGCGATAGGTGTCTATCCAACAGTCGGGCTGGCAGACGCCCGCGAACGCTGCCAGGACGCGCGCAAGCTACTGGCCAGTGGGATAGACCCCAGCGAGCAAAAGAAAGCGGACAAGCGCGCCTCCCTGTTAGCCGCTAGCAACTCTTTTGAGTCCGTCGCTTTGGCCTGGATCGCTGAACGGCAATCGCAAGTCTCGCCCAGCACCCACGACCACACCCTTGCGCGGATGCAAAACGATGTTTTCCCCTGGCTGGGCAAGCGCCCTATTACCGAGATCGACGCGCCGGAAATCCTGACCATCCTAAAACGCATGGATGCCCGCGGTGTGCGATTCTCTGCCCATAAGACACGCAGCGAAATCAGCCGCGTCTTTCGGTTTGGCATTAAAGAGGGCTACTGCAAGAGCGACCCGGCCCGCGACCTGGTGGGCGCAATCCCGCAAGCTAAGCAGCAGCACTTCGCATCCATCACTGACCCGGCCAAGGTTGGCGAGATGTTGCGGGCCTTTGAGGGCTTCTCTGGCACATTCCCGGTTCTCTGCGCCCTGCGGCTGGCCCCTATGCTATTCGTGCGTCCTGGCGAGCTACGCACGGCTGTATGGGCGGATATAGACCTAGAACGGGCCGAATGGCGCTACCGAGTCACCAAGACCGACACTGACCACCTTGTCCCGCTGGCTCGCCAGGCGGTGGCCGTGCTGCGCGACCTGCACACGCTAACCGGTGCCGGACGCTACCTGTTCCCTGGCGGCCGGACACCTACCCGGCCCATGAGCGGCGCGGCCATCAACGCCGCCCTACGCCGGATGGGCTACGACACCCGTACCGAGATAACGGGGCATGGATTCCGAGCGATGGCGCGCACCATCTTGCATGAGGAACTAGGTCAGAAGCCCGAAGTGATCGAGCACCAACTTGCGCACAAGGTGCCAGATGCCTTGGGCACAGCATACAACCGGACGAAATTCATCAAGGAGCGACGCGCCATGATGCAGGTATGGGCTGACTATCTGGACGCGCTGCGCGTGGGCGGCAATGTGGTGCAACTGCATCGCAAGGCGTAATGCCGGCCTGAAAAAACCTGAAATGATGCACCTGCATTACTGGGTCAGGCAGCACCAGCCACAAGACTGTTTATTCGTCCAGTACAATCTACAGCGATATACAACGGTTTACGCCAGCATCTAGCCCGACGGGGTGAAAAGTCGGAACGTCCACCGGCCTGATGCTGGTATCTATTAGATGGGCGACGTGCATGGACAACACTATGAGTAGCAGCCCCCCAGAGGACTTGAGCCATTACATCCTGATTGACCGGTTTTCAGCATGGGAGATCGCTTGCCTTATCTCAGGAATTGATCCTGCCAACAATCCTAGGCACGAGCTGTTGGGCAACCCTCTCTGGGGAAGAGTCTCAACCATTGAGGATGCTGTTGAGCAAGCGGCAAAAAAAGCAAACACATTAGTTATAGATGCGTTATGCCGAGTAACGTTTGACGACATTCAACTTTCATTAAATGAAATATTTGGCCCAGCCCCTTGGGATACAGCAAATAATCAAACCGGCTCGATGATTGGGCATGACGGCGACAGCGAGTACATTGTTTTTAACGCATTGCCCACCGTTCAGCACAGAACAAGCTGGCACAAACGCGGCTCTAGACCGCGCCAAGGCCATGATGACCAAGACGACTCAACAAAGTTTTTCCGAACAGATATCGAGGTGTGGCTTAGTCGATCAGGCTACCGAGGATCGCACTATTTCATAGAAAACGAGGTAGTTATTTCCACCACCACAACTGAAGCAACAAATTCGCCACGAAATTCAAGCGATGAACTAGGCACACGAGAGAAAAATAATCTTTTAAAAATGATTGCTGGACTTACTGCGGCAAACTACAAGTCCTACACCGGTGAAAGAGGCACGACCACCGTTACCGAGGTGTTGCGAGACTTTGATGCTTTGGGTATTGAGGGAGTGAAGGAAGACACGTTGAGAAAATGGCTGCGAGAAGCTGCCGCCTTTCTACCCAGAAACCCCTGAAAAATCAGGGCCAAGCAGCCTAATTAGGGTTTCGTAAAACCGAATTAGGGCCACGTCACCGCCAGCGTTGCAACACTGCACTCCTACTGTTCACAAAGGAGTGCAGCAATATGCACCAATCCACGAAAACTCCCGTTCGTCTCAGAGCAGCGCAAGAAGCAGCCGAACGCGCCCACGGATTCCCCGTCGATGACCGATTTATCACCGACCGAGAGGTAGCCGATCTACTGGGAGCATCTCGCTCCTGGCCCTGGAAGCTGGTCCAAGATGGCCGATTGCCTGCACCCATCCGCCTAACCGAACGCTGCACCCGCTGGCGTTTGTCGGAAATTCGCGCCTGGATGGCTGACCCGCAAGGCTGGCAGGCTGCCAACGCTCCCAAGCTGGAGGGCTGAGGCATGACGACGACCAAGAAAAAGGGCCGCGACTCCTGGCAGAGCGCGACCCCGACGACCAGCCCGAATGATACCGCGCTGATCCTGCAGTCCGTCAAGGACGAACCGCGCATTGATAGCCGCACGCTTGCACAGCACCTGGGCAACAAGCATCAGAACGTCCGTGAGCTGCTGGCCCATTACGCTGATGATTTCCGCCAGTTCGGAATACTCCGGTTTCAAACCGGAGAAATCGCGGGCCGCGGCCAACCTGAAAAATACGCGCTCCTGAACGAAGACCAGTGCTACCTGCTGCTGACCTATAGCCGCAACACCGCAAAGGTGCGAACACTCAAGGTTCGGCTGGTAAAGGCCTTCCGCGAAGCCCGCCAGGCGCAAGACCTGACACGCACTGAGTACCTGCCGACCTACCACGCGCTCCACGATGAAATCAGCGCCTTGGCTGGCCAGACGCCGAATGCCCGCTTTGTGCACATGAACGTGAATAAGCTGGTGAACCAAACGATCGGCATTGAGGCCGGTCAACGTGGTGCTCTGGATCTGCCGCGCCGCTCCCTAGTGGTTGCTGCGCAGTTCCTGGCCGGCTCTGCAATGCGTGGCGCCGCCAACCACAAGGAAGCCTACATCAGGGCCAAGGACGCGCTGCAGCGCCTGGGAACGACCTTGCTGGAGAGTGGCCGCCATGCGTAATCAGAAATCCTCCGCCAGCGAGTCGCAGCGCCAGCGAATCATCAAGGCCTTGATGATTCGCCCCCACAACTCGCACGAACTGCGAAAGCTTGGCTGCTACCAGGCACCCTCCCGCGTACTGGAGCTGCGGCGCCTGGGCTTCAACATCACCACTGAACGCGTGAGCATTTGGGATGACGAAGGCTTTCCGCACGACGGCATCGCCCTATACACGCTGAAGAGATAAGCCAACGAAAACAGCACTATTTCTCTTGGTGCCCCCGGCTGGCCTGCATCGCTTTACCGCTGCGCAATGGGCTACCCATTTCACACCGCAACTCACCTGCGATGACGCGCTCAAGATTCGGATCATCGAAAAGAGACGCTACGAGTTTTCGACTGTGCTCGCGCTGTTGCCTACGCATGTCATCCAGCGCCATCAGCAACACCCGATTCGTTCCACGCGCCGGCACCACATCAGCATTCCCAGCAGTCCACAGCAGCATACAAACCCGCATCGCCCTTGGGCTCTGCGGGTTTTTTGTCTCTGGCTCTCCCGGGGCGCCGGATGGGGTCTGACTCAGCCGCGGCGCGCTGCGGCGCTGGCGACTGCCAGGGCGGTCATGTTGAGCACACGGCGCACGGTCGATGCCGGGGTCAGGATATACGCCGGCGCTGAGACACCCATCAGGATGGGGCCCACGGTCACGCCGCCGCTGCTTGTTGTCTTCAGCACGTTGTACAGGATGTTGGCGGCATCCAGGCTTGGGCATATCAGCAGGTTGGCTGCGCCATGAAGCGAGGCGTCCGGTGCGCCCAGATAAGTGGCGCGGATACGGGGTTCGAGCGCAGCGTCGCCGTGCAACTCGCCGTCACATTCAATTTCAGGATGCCGGGCCACAAAAATATCTCTTGCCGCCTGCATTTTTCTGGCTGAAAGACGCCTGGACGAGCCATAGCTCGAATGCGACAGGAACGCGACCCGGGCCGGCAGGCCAAAACGCTGTACTTCCTGCACCGACATCCAGGCGATGTCCGCGAGCTGTTCGGCAGTGGGATCGTCATGAACGTAGGTATCGGCGATGAACAGTGTGCCGTGATGGGTCAGCAAGGCATTGAGCGCCGCGTAGTGCGGGGCGTCTGGCGCATGGCCCAGAATGTGGTGGACGTGCTCCAGATGGGCGTCGTAGGCACCGACCAGGCCGCAGATCATGGCGTCGGCATCACCGAGCTTGACCATCAGTGAGGCAATGATCGTGTTGGAGCCGCGTACCGCGGCCTTGGCGACATCGGCAGTGGCGCCGTCACGCTTCATCAGCTGGTGGTAATGCTCCCAGTACTGGCGAAAACGCGGGTCGTCCGACGGATCGACAAGCTCGATATCCCTGCCCGGCCGCATGCTCAGGCCGGCTTTTTCGTTGCGCGCCTGAATGACCGCAGGACGGCCGACCAGAATCGGCCGGGCGATACGGTCATCAATGGCAAGCTGGGCCGCGCGCAAGGTACGCTCGTCTTCGCCGTCGGCATAGGCAACGCGCTTTTGCTCATCCGCCACCGCCTTCGCGGCGCTGATCACCGGGCGCATCAGCATGCCGGTCTGGAATACAAAGCGCGACAGCTGCTCCTTGTAGGCCTCCATATCCGCAATGGGACGCATGGCGACGCCGGAGTCGGCGGCTGCCTGGGCGACCGCGGGCGCGATCTTCATGATCAAGCGTGAGTCAAACGGTGTCGGAATCAGGTAGTCGGGGCCGAACACCAGCTCTTTGCCCGCATAGGCATGCGCCACTTCCTCGCTGATATTCTCTTTGGCCAAGGCGGCGATCTGGCGCACGCAGGCCAGCTTCATGGCTTCCGTAATCTTGGTCGCGCCGCAATCCAGCGCGCCGCGAAAGATATAGGGAAAGCACAGGACGTTATTGACCTGGTTCGGGTAATCGGAACGGCCGGTCGCGATGATGCAGTCGGGCCGGACTGCCTTGGCCAGCTCGGGGCGGATCTCGGGCTCAGGGTTGGCCAGCGCCAGGATGATAGGCCGGTCAGCCATGCTCCTGGCCATTTCGGCTGTCAGCACGCCAGGCGCCGAGCAGCCCAGGAAGACATCGGCCCCTGCCACGATATCAGCCAGTGTCCTGGATCCAGTGTTCTGCGCGTAGCGGGCCTTGCTTTCATCGAAACCGCCAGGGCGGCCTATGTAGATCACCCCTTTGGAATCGGCGACGAAGATGTTCTCGCGCCTGGCGCCCAGGCCCACGATCACATCCAGACAGGCGATGGCGGCAGCGCCAGCGCCCGAGACGGCAATCTTGACCTGGCTGATCTGCTTGCCTACGAGTTCAAGCCCATTGAGCAAGGCGCTGCTGGAGATGATGGCAGTGCCATGCTGGTCATCATGGAACACCGGGATGTTCATGCGTTTGGATAGCTCCCGCTCGATGTGGAAGCACTCGGGCGCTTTGATGTCCTCAAGATTGATGCCGCCCAGCGTCGGCTCAAGCGCCGCGACGATCTCGATGATTTTTTCGGGGTCGCGCGCATCCAGCTCGATGTCGAACACGTCAACGCCCGCGAACTTCTTGAACAGGCAAGCCTTGCCTTCCATCACCGGCTTGCCGGCCAGCGGCCCGATGTCACCCAGGCCCAGCACCGCCGTGCCATTGGTAATCACGCCGACCAAGTTGCCGCGTGAGGTGAATTCGGCCGCGAGCGCCGGGTCTGCCTGGATATCCAGGCAGGGATAGGCTACGCCGGGCGAATAGGCCAGCGACAGGTCGCGCTGGTTGGACAGGGGTTTGGTCGCATGGACCGAGATTTTGCCTTTGCCGGGGCTGCGGTGGTATTCGCGGGCCGCATCACGCAAGGCTTGTTCAGCAGAAGAGAGTTTGGTGGTCATGGCAGTGTCCCTGGGTTAATCCAGCTCGGAACCTTTGAGTTCCGGGATGAGGAACAAGGTGGCAAGCATGTCAAGAACATAGATCGCCGCCAGCAGCGCAATGGCCATCTGGAAGGAATAGGCGGTGGCAATCGCACCGACCACGACAGGCCCAAACCCGCCAACCCCCCGGCCGATATTGAACAGCACATTCTGGGCAGTCGCGCGCGCCTCGGTGGGATAAGCCTCGGACATGAGGGTGCCGTAGCCGCCCAGCATGCCGTTGACAAACAAGCCCAGCACCGCGCCAGCCCATAGCAGTTGCATCGGGTCGGCAAGCTTCGAGTACACGATCACCATAATGACCGCGCCAGCCTGAAATATCAGGAAAGAAGGTTTCCGGCCAATACGGTCCGCGAGCTGCCCGAAGATCCAGATGCCAGCCAGCATGCCCAGAATCGTGACCGAGGTCCACATGGCCGACTGCGTGAGGTTGAAGCCCAGTTGTTTGGCCAGGAAGCTGGGCATCCAGATCATGATGCCGTAGTAACCGAAGTTCTGTACCGAACACAAAATCGCAATGCCCGCGCTCACGCGCATTGTCGGCCCGTCCTTCACCAGTAGCTTGAAGGCATGCCCGATAGGCGCCTTGCGGGTCTTGCTGCGCACGAACGCTTCCGGTTCATGCAGCTTGTTGCGGATGGCCCAGGCCACCAGCGCGGGAATCACCCCGATCAGGAACATGCCACGCCAGCCAATCGACGGCAGCAGCAGAGGCGTCAGCAATGCGGCGCCCAGCACGCCAACCTGCCAGCCCAGCGCGACATAAGAAGACACGCGAGCACGGTATTTGGCGGGCCATGCCTCGGCTGCCAGGGCCATGCCTATTCCGAATTCACCCCCCAGGCCCACGCCCGCGATGGTGCGGTAGATCAATAGATCCCAATAGCCCTGTGCAAAAGCACACAAGCCCGTGAACAATGCAAATAGCACGATGGTCCAGGTCAACACTCTGATGCGGCCGAAACGGTCGCTCAGGGCGCCAAAGATGATGCCTCCGGCGACTGCCCCCACCAGCGTCCAGGTCACCAGCGAGCCGGCCTGACCAGGCGTGAGGTTGAGATCGGCGGAAATCGCCGTCAGCATGAACCCCAGAATCAATAAGTCGAAGCCATCCATGGCATAGCCCACGGCTGATCCGGCGAGCGCCTTCCAGCCGTAGCCATCGACTTCGGTCCGGGCCTCCCCTGTGCTGGGAGACGTTGATTCATTGCAATTTTGCATAACGCATACCTTTCACGCGGCCATTGCCGCACTGTGAGTGACGCAGCCCACCGGGGCCACGCGGGAAAAAAAGCGGAAACTGACAGCCAGCGCGCGGCCGCCACTGCGATGCAGGACCGCGGGCATGGAACACGCGAACCCTGATCGCTGCCCTGTACGCCTGGCTGTTCTAAACGCCTGCCTGTCTGAAACGCCCAACAAAATAATTAAAAGAAACTTATCTCAAAAAAGATACGATTGTGCATTTTTACAGGTTTGCGCCTGATCACGGTACAGATACAAACCCTAATTCCTGGTGGATCGCACATGGCCATACCGCGCCGCGCCGGGCGATATGCGGTGAACCTAGAGACTGCGCCAGCCGCCATCTTGCAAGGAAGGCGATGGGTTTGAGCTGGCGCAGGCCGCAAGCCCCAGGGCCCATCTCTGGGCGCTAGTGAAAACCCGCAGATCAAAACATAGATAAATATCAAAAAAGATACTAGGATAAAAAAAGAGCTGACCCAGCGGGACAGCCGAAACAAACCTGTGTGAAAGATCCCATGAGCACAATTGACGACCACCCCCCACCTTCTGAACTGGCGAGCCGCGCCTCAGCCGGGATGCCCGATTGTTTCCAGCGCAACGCCGAACACGTGGCATCCCATCGCTGCACGGTGCTTGAACATCGCTGGGTTAACGACCGGTACAAATATTTGCGCCTGAGTTCAAACGCCGAGCTGGCCCGGATGACCCGGCCCGGGCAGTTCTATCAACTCAAGTGCCCGTCCGCGGCAGGACAGCATCCTTTCCTGCTGCGCCCCATGAGTGTCTATGGCGTCGGCCCGGAAGCAGGAACCATCGAATTCCTCTACAACGTGACTGGTGCTGGCACCCGGGCGCTGGCAACCCTTGGCATCGGTGATGCCATGGAAATCGTCGGGCCGCTGGGCAATACCTTCGTGCTGCGGCCCGAGTTCGAACGCATTCTGGTCGTGGCGCGCGGTGTCGGTCTCGCCACCATGGCGCCGCTGCTCAAGGCAGCCGCACAGGCCGGTATCGCCATCACCGCCATCATGTCGGCGCGCGCGCCGAAAGACCTGATGCGCGATGAATTCCTGCGCGGCGCTGAAGCAGACGTGCATTGCGTGTTCGACAGCGACGACAGCTCATCGGTCAGCAATGTGGATACGCTCGTGCGCCGCCTGCTGGCCGAACAACACCACGACGCCATCTATACCTGCGGCTCTCACCGCCTGCTGATGCTGTTGCAAAAGGTGCTGCAAGACCACCCGCCGATTCTCGGAGAAGTCGCCATGGAGCAGCGCATGGCTTGCGGCATGGGCGTCTGTCTGTCCTGTGTCCGCCTGTTCGATGATGCGGGGGACAAACAGTTTCTGCGCGTCTGCCGTGAAGGCCCCGTGTTTCCGATCCGCCATGTGGTGGGGGAGGTGGAATTTGGCTGATCTTACCGTTCAGATAGGCGATGTCAGCCTGCGCAATCCCGTCATGCCCGCTTCGGGCTGCTTCGCGATCGAATACGCCGAAGCGCTCGATTTCAATCAGCTGGGCGCCCTGGTCATTAAAAGCGTCTCTTCCAAGAGCCGTGCCGGCAATGCCACGCCGCGTGTGACGGAAGCGCACGGCGGGATGATGAATTCCATCGGCATTCCCAGCAAAGGCCTGGACTACTACTGCAAAGAGGTGCTGCCCGCCTATATGCAATTCAACACCCCGGTGGTGGTTTCTATCTCTGCCGATACCGTTGATGAGTTTGCCCGGGCGGCGGCGCGGATGTCGCTGCCCGGGGTTGCCGCCATCGAAGCCAATATTTCGTGCCCCAATCTGGAAGCCGACGGCATGGCATTCGCGGTCGCTCCGGAATCCACCTACAAGGTGGTCAGCGCGATCCGGCGCCATACCTCGCACCCCGTCTGGGCCAAGCTGACGCCCAATGCCTCCCAGCTGGGCGCCATCGCGCGCGCTGCCGAAGAAGCCGGCGCCGACGCGCTGGTGATGGGCAATACCGTGCTGGCCATGGCGATAGACATCAGAACGCGCAAGCCCAAGCTAGGCAATGTGATGGGCGGCCTTTCCGGCCCGGCCATCAAACCCATCGCCTTGCGGATGGTGCATCAATGCTACCGGAGCGTGCGCATTCCCATCATCGGCTGCGGCGGCATCGCCACGGCGGAAGATGCGGTGGAGTTTCTGCTGGCAGGCGCCAGCGCCGTGCAGGTGGGGACGGCGTCCTTTACCGACCCCGGCGTCATGCAGAAGATCATTGACGGACTCACGGCGTACTGCGCGGAGTCGAAGGTCGCGAACGTCCGCGATCTGACAGGACAGGTCGTACTCGACCACCAGCTGTCGGACCGCTGGCTTCGCTTTGCCCAGCAATCGGGCTAGGAGAGCATCCATGAGCACATCGGCTACATCATCTGCGTCGCCAGCCATGCGGGAGGCCCTGAGGGAAACCGCCGAAAAGCTGTTCGCGGATATCCGCGAACTGTCTTTTGACGGCGTCGGCGTCACGCGCGAAAGCTATGGCCGCCGCGAAACGGAAACCGGCGATTACCTGGCAGCCTTTGCGCAGAGCCAGGGGCTGACGGTCAGCCATGACCGCGCCGGCAACTATATTTTCTCCAACCCTGGCCTGGCGCCTGAGCAGCCCGCCATCTGGGTAGGCTCGCATATCGACTCCGTGCCGCAGGGCGGCAATTTCGACGGCCTGGCCGGGGTCATTGCGGGGCTGCTTTGCCAGGTGAGCGGCCAGCACAGCGCCGCGCCCCTGCGCACCATTGCCTTCCGGGGCGAAGAAAGCGCCTGGTTCGGAAAAGCCTACCTGGGTTCCAGCGCTCTCTTTGGAAAAATCTCGGCGGCCGACCTCGAACTCGTGCAGCGCAGCAGCGGACAGACACTGGACGAGTGCATGGCCAGCGTGGGAGCGGATATGGCAGCGATACGCGCGGGCGAACCGCTATTCGACAAGAAGCAGGTTCTGGCCTATCTCGAACTGCATATCGAACAGGGGCCTGTGATGATTGCCCGCGATCTGCCGCTGGCTGCCGTCAATGGCATCCGCGGCAACATCCGTCACAACCGCATAGAGTGCCTGGGCGAAGCCCAGCACTCGGGCGTCGTCCCGCGCTGGCTGCGGCGCGATGCCATGTTCGCCGTTTCGGATCTCATCATGCGTCTTGATGCGCACTGGAAAGAACTGCTGGAGCGCGGCATAGATCTGGTCGTTACCGCAGGCATCGTCCAGACCGACCCTGCCGAGCATTCCATCTCCCGGATTCCGGGGCAGGTCAGTTTCAGCCTGGAAGCCAGAAGCAAAAGCGCCGATACGCTGGAAGCTTTCTATCAGCTGGTACAAGCCGAGCTGCAAGCCGTCGGCAAAGAACGAGGCGTGCGGTTTGTCACCGACAGACGGCTGCGCTCAGATCCCGCAACCATGCACCCCCGGGTATGCCAGGTGCTGATGGCAGCATGCGCGGCCCTGGGCGTGGCGCACGACAGTATTCCGAGCGGCGCCGGCCATGATGCATCGCTGTTTGCCAATGCCGGGATTCCTAGCGGCATGTTATTCGTGCGTAATCAGAACGGCTCGCACAACCCGCATGAGGCCATGGAAATGGATGATTTCCTGCTCGGTGTGCACGCCCTGAGCGAAGCCATCCACACACTCGGCAGCGACCTATGAGCCACACCCTCACGCTGACGCAGCCAGACGACTGGCACGTGCATCTCCGCGATGGCGAAATACTGCGCGCCGTCCTCCCCTATACCGCAGCGCAGTTCGGGCGCGCCATCGTCATGCCCAACCTCAAGCAGCCCGTGACATCGACGGCGCTGGCCGCCGCCTACCGGGACCGCATCCTCGCTCATCTGGCGCCGGGCACACGCTTCACGCCGCTCATGACGTTCTATCTCTGTGACGGCACGCCAGCGCAGGAAGTCAGGCGCGGCTTCGAGGAGGGCGTGGCCACCGCAGTGAAGCTATACCCGGCCGGCGCCACGACACACTCGGAATACGGCGTGACCTCCACCGCCAAGGTCGGCAGCGTCCTGGAGACCATGCAGGCCATGGGCATGCCATTGCTCGTGCATGGAGAAAGCACCGATCCTGCTGTGGACATTTTCGACCGCGAGAAAGTCTTCATCGACCAGACGCTGATTCCCTTGCTGCGTGATTTTCCCGCCCTGAAAGTCGTGATGGAACACATCACCACGGCCGAAGCAGCGGATTTTGTCGCGGCGGATACGTCTGGCAGATTGGCGGCAACCATCACGCCCCAGCACCTGGTTTTCAACCGCAATGCCATGTTCCAGGGGGGCTTGCGCCCCCACCACTATTGCCTGCCCGTCCTGAAGCGGGAAAGGCATCGCCTGGCGCTGCGGCGGGTGGCCACCTCGGGCGCCCGCAACGTTTTCCTGGGCACGGACTCGGCCCCCCATCTGCGCCAGTTCAAGGAGGCCAGCTGCGGCTGCGCGGGGATTTTCAATGCGCCGGCCGCCCTGTCCGTGTATGCCGCCGTGTTCGAGGAAGAAAACGCGCTGGACCGCCTGGAAGCATTCGCCAGCCTGAATGGCCCGGCCTTCTATGGCCTGCCCGCCAATCAAGCCCGTGTGACATTGGTGCGCGAGCCCTTCACGCCCCCAGCCGACCTTCCCTTACCCGATGGCTCAGTCATTCATCCCTTTCTTGGCGGCAGCACGCTCGCGTGGTCCGTGCGCGCCCCTCTTGCCGCCGCAGCGGCGCAGGATGCCTCTCATGAGTAAATTGATGCGTACCGAATACGATCTGCTGGGCGCCTGCGAAGTGCCGGCGGCCGCCTACTACGGCGTTCACACCGAACGGGCCCGAAGAAACTTTCAGATCACCGGCACCGCGGTGTCATCCTTCCCCGACCTGATTGTGGCGCTGGCCGCCGTCAAACAGGCGGCGGCCCAGGCCAATGCGTCGCTAGGCCTGCTGGCGCCGCACAAGCGCGATGCCATCGCGGCCGCTTGCGAGGAAATCCGGGCCGGCGCGCTGCACGATCAGTTTGTCATAGATGTCATCCAGGGCGGCGCCGGCACCTCGACCAACATGAATGCCAACGAGGTCATCTGCAACCGCGCGCTGGAGATTCTGGGCCACAGCAAAGGCGAATACCAGTTCCTCCATCCCAATGAAGACGTCAACATGGCGCAAAGCACCAATGACGTTTACCCGACCGCCATCCGGATCGCCGCCTGCCTGGCCGTCGAGCGTTTGCTGGCGGCAATGGCCTACCTGCGCGGCCACTTCGCAGCGAAAGCCGCCGAATTTGCCCCTTTGCTGAAGATAGGACGCACGCAATTGCAAGATGCCGTGCCGATGACACTGGGCCAGGAATTTTCGGCCTATGACGTCATGCTGGGCGAAGATATCGCCAGACTGCGCGAAGCCGAGGCACTCATCCGCGAGGTCAATCTGGGCGCGACGGCAATCGGTACCGGCATCACGGCGCACCCGGAATATGCCGCGCGCGCCGTGGAGCAGCTCAGGCTGCTGACGCAGCTCGATCTGTCCAGCTCGCCGAACCTGATCGAAGCCACCCAGGACTGCGGCGCCTTCATCCAGCTTTCGGGCGTCCTCAAGCGGACCGCGGTCAAGCTGTCCAAGGTCTGCAACGATTTACGCCTGCTTTCAAGCGGCCCGCGCTCCGGCCTGGGAGAAATCAACCTGCCTGCCATGCAGGCGGGCTCCTCCATCATGCCGGGCAAGGTCAATCCTGTCATCCCGGAAGTCGTGAACCAGATTGCCTTCGAAGTGATAGGGTCGGATCTCACGGTCACGTTTGCCGCGGAAGCCGGGCAACTGCAGCTCAACGCGTTCGAACCGGTCATCGCCAATGCGCTCTTTCGCAGTGTCCGGCATCTCACCAATGGCTGCATGACACTGGCCGATCTGTGCATCAAGGGCATCACGGCAAATCCCGAGCGTTTGGCCGAAGGGGTGGAACGTTCCATCGCGCTGGTCACGGCATTGAATCCTGTCATCGGCTACAAGATGGCAACGGCAGTGGCCGCGGAAGCCTTCGCCAACGGCACCAATGTGCGGCAGGTGGTGCTCGACCGCGGCCTGATGACCCGCGAGCAACTGGATGAAGCGTTGCGCCATGAGGTGCTGATCCAGCCGCGCGCCTGCGTGCCGGCAGGACGGAATCCCTGAACGTGGACGGCAAAAACCAGGGTCTGGCGGCGCATCCGGCCAGCCCGGCGGAAAGTGACGCCATACAGTCGTCTATAGTCTCATTTTCTAGAAACCTTAAGGAAAATGAGATGGCAGAGCACGTCATTCCGTTCGATTCGGGCATCGACTACGCGGGACTGGGCGATCGCCTGAAGGCCTACCGTGTCGGCGCTTCGCTCCAGGCGGAAGACGTAGCCGCGCAATTGGGCGTGTCGCGGGCCGTCGTCTATCGCATGGAGCGTGGCGAGATCGTGAAGATCGAAACGCTGGAACGGCTGGCGGGCCTGCTGGGCACAACGCTGGCATCGCTGCTGGGCGTGGAGGTCGAATACCACTCGAACGCCCTGGGCTTCTTCGAGCGCATGCGCCAGCTGGAATCCAAGGCGGATCGCATTCTGGCCCATTTCGAACCTGTGTCGATGCTGCTCACCTCCACGGACTATCTGACGTATTTGCGTGAGATGCTGATCGAGTCCTCCCCCAAGAATCTGGGCAAGGTTCAGCTGGACACCATTGAAAAAATGCTGGCCATCATGACGGAAAGAAAAGCCTTCTTCGAGAAACGCAAACCTAACATTCTCAGCCTGATAGGCATGAGAAATCTGGAGCGCTTCATCCACACGGGCCTGGTTGGCCGCGTCGATCTGCCAGAAGAAGTGCGCCGGCTCCGTATCGCTGCCGCCAGGCAGGAAATCGTGCGGATTGCGGATCTCATGGGAAGCGAGCCCCTGCATGTGCAGATCGGCCTGGTCGATGACGCCATGCCGTCTTCTACCTTCCAGGTGTTCTGCAATCCTCAGCGCAGTGTGCTCGCCGTCAGTCCTTTCCGATTGGGAGACCTGCCCAATGTGCGCAATGGCATTGCCACGGTCACCGCTGCCCGTGAGGCGGTGGCCATGTATGAAGAAATGATTGGCCGATTATGGAAGACCGCCTACAAGGGGCGCGCAGGAGCCGCCAAGCTGAGAAAGCTGCTGGAGCGGATGGATTCAATCTAGGAATGAGGAATCATGATGGAGCAATCACCGACCTCAGGACAGCGCATCGCCGCGCTGCTGCTGGATGCCGGGTGCGTATCAATGCGCGGCGACGAGCCGTTCCGCCTGCCTTCAGGCTGGGCCAGCCCGTTCTACATGGATTGCCGCCGGCTTATTTCATTCCCGCAAATCCGCCGGGACCTTGTCGCGGCCTGCCTTGCCAGCATCGAAGCCTCCGGCATCCGGCCCGCGCTTGACGCCGTCGTCGCCGGCGAGACCAGCGGCATCGCTTTTGGCGCATGGATTGCGGACCGCCTGGACCTGCCCCTGCACTACGTCCGGAAAAACCCCAGGGGAGGCCGCCAGCTGGAAGGCGATATCGTTGCCGGACAACGCGTGCTGCTGGTTGATGACTTGATGGCAGCCGGTGTCTCGAAGTCGAATTTCCTGCAGGCGATCACGGCTGCGGGGGCAACAGCGGCAGACTTGCTGGTGATTTTTGATTACGCCACCTTTGGCGCGGCGCAGCATCTCTTGCAACAGGGCGTGCGCACCCATGCGCTCGCCACTTGCCAGGATATTCTTCAGGTTGCCCGGGCGCGCGCGCAGTTCGACAGCCGTTCGCTGGCTGACTTGGCTGATTTCATTTCAGGGCCTGCACAATGGTCACAGAAACATGGCGGCATCGCCGGATGACCATTCAATTTTCAAAGGAAATTCGATGACCTATCTAGAAACCGTTAACGTGTTTGAGCGCGAAGAGTCAGGGACAGACGCTTTCAAGAATCTGCATCGCTCGCTGCTGAATCTCATGAAAAGCGATCCCGCCCACGCGGCGGCCTACTACATCATCGGCACTGCCGCGCACAACTATGTCATGCGCTACGAAGACCAGGCAGTCGAACCTGAAACCGCTGACAAGGCGAAACAGGCGCTGCTGGGTTTCTGCAAAAAATTCGCCGCAGTCTTGAATGCCAGCGGAGAAGAAAAGCTGGCTGCGATCAGCGCCATCGCCAATGATTACGAATGGAAAATTGCCAACTTCTGACCCTGCCTGCGGGCGCAGCAAGAAAACACGGCAGGCCCTGCGGAACGCGCAAGCACGGGTGGTCTTGCGCGCCCGCCAGGGCCTGTTGACGGCGCGGGCTGAGGCCCGCCCCCAGTGAGGCCTGGCGGCCTTAGCCGCCGCGCAAGCGCTTCAGCTCTGCCTGCAAGGCATCGACTGTTTCCGTCCCCACGACGTCGGCGTGTTTGGCAATGACAGGTTGCATCAGTTCGCGCAGCTTCTGTTGTTCGGCTTCAGACAGCTCGGTGACTTGCATGCCAGCCTGTTTGAGTTCCGCCAACGCGGCATCTTCGCTATCGCGCTGATACTGCCGCTGGAATCCCGTCGCTTCCTGCGCCGCTTCCTGCAAGATGCGCTGTTCATCGGCCGACAATTTGTCCCAGATCCGTTTGCTCATCGCCAGCGATTGCGGGTTGTAAACATGCCGCGTCAGCACCAGGTAGCGTTGCACCTCATAGATACGATTGGCATGGATATTCGTGATCGGGTTCTCCTGGCCATCGACCGCGCGCTGTTCAAGCGCCGCATACACTTCGGGCCAGGCCAGCGGTGTCGGATTGCCATCCAGGGCCCGCACCCAGTCAAGGTTGATCGGGCTGGGAATCACGCGCAGTTTCAAGCCAGCGATGTCCTCCACTTTCTCGATTGGCCGGCGATTGTTGGTGATGTTACGAAAGCCCAGCTCCCAGTAAGCCAGGCCGACCATGTCCTTATCTTCAAATTTCTTGTGAATGGCCTGGCCGACAGGGCCATCCACGACCGCGTCGGCCTCCTCGGCATTCGCAAACAGGAAGGGAAAATCATAGATGCCCGCCTCCCGCACCTGACTGGAAAAAATCCCCGAGTTCACCAGCACAAAGTCTATCGTTCCGCCTTGCATGGCTGAGATCACCTGCGCATCGCCGCCCAGGACGCTGCCGGGAAACAGGTTGACCTTGAGCTTGCCGCCCGACTTGGCCGCCACCAATTCAGCGAACTTGTGCGCGCCCACCACACCGGGGTGCCCTTCCGGGTTCGCCGTCGCCAATTTGAATGAGCGGCTCTGGATATCCTGCGCGGAAACCGCCAGGCAAAATGCCGCGCCTAGCGACGCCAGCAGGCACTTAAAGAGGGTCTTTCGATGGTTCATGATTGTCTCCTTGGACTCTTATTGATCGGCCCGCGACACGGGCCATTTATCGGATCGGCGTGCAAGGCAGCCGCCGCTGGCGGCCTGCCTCCCGGACACGTCAACCGTACAGCCAGGCTCCGGGCACCATAACGATCTGCGGAAACGCCACCAGCAGCATCAACAGCCCGAACAACGCCAGCAGGAACGGCCCAATTCCGCGGATGACACTGTCTATGCCGACTTTGCCTACCCCTGCCACGGTGTTCAGCACCGTTCCCACAGGCGGGGTAATCAGGCTGATGGATGTATTCAGCACAAACATCACGCCGAAATACACCGGATCAATCCCCGCGGCTTTGATGACCGGCATCAGCACAGGCGTCAGCAACAGAATGCAGGGCGTCTGATCCAGCGCCGTGCCTATCACCAGCACCAGCAGCATGATCGCCAGCATCAAGAGTTTGGGATGCTCCAGCACCGGTTCAAGCAAGGCAACGATCTGCACAGGCAACTGCGCCACCGTAATCAGCCATGCCGACACCATCGCGGCTGCGACCAAAAACATAATGACCGAACTAGTGCGCGCAGCACCGATGAAGACCTGGAACAAATCCCGCCAGGACAATTCCCGGTACACCAGCATAGACACCGCCAAGGCATAGACCGCCGCCGCGACAGCGGCCTCGGTGGGCGTGAAAATACCGAAGCGCAGCCCTACGACGACCAGGACCGGCAAACCCAGCGCCCAGGAAGACTGGCGCACCGCCTGCCTGATCTCAGCCTTGGAACAGCGTGCCTTGGCCTCGACCCGCTCCGAACGCACCAGCCACCACCAGGCCAGCCATAGCATCACGCCCAGCAATAGCCCCGGCACGATACCGGCCATGAACAGGCGCGCAATGGACACATTGCCTGCAACGCCAAAGATCACCAGAGCGATAGACGGCGGCAGCACAGGCGCAATGATGCCCGCCGATGCAATCAAACCTGCGGAGCGCGCCTTGTCATGGCCGGCGGCGACCATCATCGGCAGCATCAAGGCTGTCAGGGCAGCCGCGTCCGCCACGGCGGAACCCGACAATGCGCCCATGATGCAGCCCGCCATGATGGTCACATAGCCCAGGCCGCCGCGAATATGCCCGACCAGCGCCATGGCCAGCGTCACAATACGCCGCGACAGACCGCCGGCATTCATGATTTCCCCGGCCAGCATGAAGAACGGCACGGCCAGCAATGGAAAACTATCCGCGCCGTTGACCAGGCTTTGCGCCAGAATCTGCGCATCAAACACATCCAGGTGCAGCATTAAGGCGACGCCGCTCAGGAGCAAAGCGAATGCGATGGGGATGCCCAAACCCATGGCGCCTATCAGCGCACCCACAAAGACCAGAATCGTCATGAGCGCACCTCCTCAGCGCGGGTTTCACCGGGACGGGCGGCAGCAAAGCCCAGCTCGTCCGGCGTCGCCTGCCCCGTCACCAAACGCGCGAATTGCAACAGCACCATTGCCCCGCCCAGAACAGCGAATACGGCCCCAGCCGCATAGAACCAGGCAACGGATACTTCCATTGCCGCACTGCGCGTTGTCAGGTTGATCTGAATCTGCTGCCAGCTGCCGTCCAGCAGCAGCCAGCAGACATACAGCATCAATAGCTGGCCCAGCCCCAGGCACACGCACCGCAGCCGCCTGGGGAGCAGGCGCACCAAGAGATCCGTGCCCATATGACTACGGCGCTGGATGGCGGCAGCAGCCCCCAGGAACGTAATCCAGACGAATAGCCAGCGCGCCAGCTCTTCGGAAATGGCGATGCCCGAATTGAAGGCGTAACGCAGCACCACATTGCTGAATACCAGAATCACCATGAGCGCCAGCGCAAGACCAATACCGGTCTCAAGCAGGCGGCATAGCCGCTCTACGATTCGCGTCATTTTTTTGTCTCCTGCGCCGCTACGCCCCCGGGTTCCGGTGTGGTCATGCCGCGCTATTTTTTTGATACCCGCGCCGCGGCTCTCGCCCGCGCGGGTGGTGGCTGGGCCTGTCCCGGGACAGGCCATCAAGCCGCTTATCCGTGCCTGTTCGCCGCCGACACCGCGGCGCGCAAGGCCAGCAGATAGCTGTCCACGCCAAAACCGCAGATCTGTCCGGTCACGATGTCAGCAAAGACCGAGTGATGGCGGAAAGCTTCGCGGGCGTGGATATTCGACATATGCAGCTCCACCACCGGCACTTCCAGAATGGCGAGGGCGTCGCGAATGCCATAGCTGTAATGCGTCCAGGCGCCAGCGTTGATCAGTACCGCATCCATGCCATCGTGATAGGCCTGATGTATGCGCTCGCACATGGCGGCTTCGCTATTGGTCTGGAAACTGCTCAGCGACACGCCCAGTTCGCCCGCCAGCGCTTCGAGCCGCGCATTGATTTCCTCCAGCGTCGTGGTGCCGTACTGGGCCGGGTCCCGTTTGCCGAACATATTGTGATTGATGCCATGCAGCATTAAGACTTTCATTGTTTTTCCTGTCTCTACCCGCTGGCGCGCCAGCGGTCGTTCATAGAACGTGGCGCGCACTCATACGGCGCCACGCCGCTCGCATCCGGCCTGGCGGCCGGGTCAGGCCTTGATTTCCACCACGCGCCCGGTACGGGCCGCAGCAACGATGGCTTCGGTGACGCGCAGATTCGCCAGGCCATCCTGCAAGGACACCAGCGGCTCGGCAGTGCCGCGCACGACCGCGCCAAAATGCTCCATCTGGCGCAGAATCGGGTCTTCGCGCACCATGTCCACAACAGACTGTTCGAATGGTTTCCACCAGGAGCGGTCTGCATCGGACGCATAACTTTTCAGGCGCATGGAGGGAATGGCCAGCGAACCATGCGTGCCTGCCACGACATAGCAGTCCTCGTCCTCGTATGAGGGATAGGCCGGGTTTTCCTGCGAGGTTTGTTCCCAGCTGCGCGCGCTGGCAGCCGTATCCGACAACATGAATGTGCCCAGCGCGCCTTGCCGGAAATGCAGGTTGATGGCGACGGTATCTTCCACTTCGAAGCCCCGCGCGGCATGGGAAGAAAATGCCTGCACCGCCTGTATTTCTCCGCACAACATACGCAGGTTGTGCACCTCATGAATCATGTTGAGCAGAATGGGGCCAGCGCCGGGTTCCCTGCGCCAAGGCGCATCCGCAAAATAATGATCGGGTTTGACGAACAAGGCGCTGCCCATGACCGCGACGATTTTCCCCAGCCGGCCCTGTTCGACCACCTGCCGGGCCGTTGCCATGATCGGGCTATGCGCGCGATGATGGCCTATCAGGACCCGCGCCGACTTTGCCTGCGCCAGATCCTGCAGCCCGGCACCTGCGGCCAGCGTATGAGCGACAGGTTTTTCCAGCAGAATGGGTATGCCCGCGTTCATGCAAAGCTGCGCGTGCGCCACATGCAATTGATTGGGCGTCGCCAGGACAATGCCGTCCGGGCGGTCTTGCTCCAGCATCGCTTCCAGCGAGGTGTACCAGGGCACGCCAGCCCGGCGGGCCAATTCGCCCGCCGCCGCTGAAGGGTCCACCACCGCCGCCAGGCAGCATGCCTGGCTTGCCTGCGCCGCCTGCATGTGCGCCTGGCCGATATACCCGGCGCCAGCCACGGCAATTCTGACTTTGTCTTTCATCATGTTTTCCAGCTATTGAATTCCGGAGATTTACCCTGCAGCCCTGTGCCGCCCGTCATGCCAAGGGCACGCGCAGCCGCTCAATGACAGGGGCGGTTTCGGGGCGCACACCGCGCCACCAGGCAAAGGCTTCCGCAGCCTGCTCCACCAGCATGCCGACGCCATCGGCCAGCTGCGGCACGCCGCAGCGGCCAGCCTGAGCCAGGAAAGGCGTCAGGCCTTTGCCATAGGCCAGTTCGTAGGCCAGCACGGCCTCGCTGAATACCTCATCCGGCAACGGCAGGGGTTCAGCCCGCAGACTGGCGGATGTGGCGTTGACGATCACATCAAACCGCTGGCCGGCCAGCTCGCCGTATCCGCCTGCCTCGAACACTGGCGGCGCGGCGGCCCCTACCGCCCGCAGCAGGTCCTGCGCCTTGGCGCCATCCCGGTTCACCAGCAATAAACGCGCCGGCTGCGCTTCCAGAAAAGGCAGCAGCGCGCCGCGCACCGCGCCGCCAGCCCCCAGCAGCAAGACCCGGCGGCCACGCAAGGCCACGCCCAGGTTGTGTTCGATGTCACGCAGCAAACCGATGCCGTCAAAGTTTTGCGCCAGCACGCGCTGCCCTTCGAATTTCAGGGCATTCGCCGCCCCCGCCAGACGCGCGGCTGGCGAGTGTTCGGAGGCATAGGCATACGCATCCAGTTTGAAGGGCGCCGTAATATTGATGCCTTTGCCGCCCGCCTGGCGGAATGCGTCCAGCGCGCCCGCGAACTGCCCTGGCTGGCCTTCAATCGCGCCGTAGTCCATTTCCTGCCCGGTCGCCTCGGCGAACAGGCCATGAATCAAGGGGGACTTGGTATGTCCGATAGGGTTGCCGATGACGGCATAACGATCTGCCATGTGCTTACTCCTGAGCAGGGGTACTGGAAAACAGCACGCCCTCGCGCACCATTGCGGTAATGTCTTCGTCCGAATAGCCCAGTTCCCGGGCAATGTCGGCGTTATCGGCCCCCAGGTCGGGCGCGACCCGGTCAATCCGGGTATCGCAATCAGAGAAACGGAAGGGCAAATTGGGAAAGCGCAGCTTGCCCAGCACCGGATGTTCCTGTTCCACGATCATGCCGCGGGCCTGTATCTGGGGGTCCGCCATGACTTCGTCGATACGCTGGACCTTGGCGCACGGCACGCCTATGCCGTCGAGCAGGGCCAATACCTCGGCCACGTCCCGCTGCGCCACCCAAGGCTTGACCACCGACAGAATCCATTCCCGGTTGGCGTTGCGGCCAGCGCTGCTATGCAGGCGGGTATCGCTGCCAAAGCCAGCCGGCCCGCCATGGGCTTCCAGCAGCCCGGCAAAACGCTTCCAGGCATCATCCACCTGGGCGGCAATCACCAAGTCGGCATCTTTGGCGCGGAACACGCCATACAGGGTCGAGTTGGGCATGTCATGCCCGGTTTGCTGCGGCAGCTCGGTACCGCCAGACAAGTGGTAGCACTGCACCGCGTACTCATGCATGGACACCAGCGTGTCATACAGCGCCATGTCGATATGCTGGCCCCGGCCACTGCGTTCGCGTCCCAGCAAGGCAGCGTTGATCGCCGCAACGGCATGAATGCCGGTGTACATATCGCCCAGCGAAATACGCAGCAATGGCGGCGCTTCGCCTGGCGTGCCGACCATTTGCATGATGCCGCTCTTGGCTTCGGCAATCAGGCCGAAACCGGCGCGATGCGAATCCGGGCCGGTGTGGCCATACGCGGAAATAGAGCAATAGATCAGGCCGGGGTTGATCTGGCTCAGCGCGTCATACCCCAGGCCCAGGCGGTCCAGCGCGCCCGGCCGGTAATTCTCGATGAAGACATCGGCGCTGGCGGCCAGACGTTGCAGCAACTGTTGGCCGCGCGGATCTTTGACATCCACGCTCAGGCCACGCTTGCCCATATTCAGCTGCAGGAAGTAGCCCGAATATGCGCCATCTTCACCAATCTGCCAGGCATGCTGGCGCCCCGCATCGCCGCTGCCCGGGCGCTCCACCTTGATGACATCGGCGCCCAGCGCCGCCAGGCAGCGGCCCACATAGGGGCCCGCCAGAAAATGGCTGTAGTCGATGACTCTGACCCCTTGCAAAGGCAGGGCCTGCTGCGCCGTCTGACGTTCGTTTTTCATGGTATCCGTCATGTCATTCACTTCCCGGGCGGCACGGAATCATCAGGCGGTGTTCCCCCTTTTGAACCACATCGCCATCCTGATTGATCAACTCGGAAGGCAGTATCACAATGCCCCAGCCCGGACGGCTGCGCGAACGGCGCAAGCCCGTCACGGTAAAGCGCACGCGCAGCACATCGCCGATACGGATCGGCCGCACGAAATCCCATGTCCAGCCCAGCGACATGCCCGGCACAAAGCGGTACTCGCTCTGCGTTTTCAGGCCGTCGGCCACCGATAGCCCAAACAAGCCATGCGCCACACGGGTGCCAAACGGCGTCGTGCGCGCATAGGCCTCATCCACATGCACCGGCGTGAAATCGCCCGTGAGTTCCGCATAGGCATTGATGCGCTCAGCCGTCATGAGATATTCCGGGCTCAGGCAGCTATCCCCTTCCCGGGCGTCATCCCAATACCGTTCCTGCGTGGTTTCACCAGACATTGCATTCATCCCTTTCATTCAAGCGAACTTCCTGATCCTGCGGTCGGCCACCGACCAGCCCGAGCCAACCCAAGCCAGCCCGCCGGTTCATGCCCCGGCGGCCCTGGGGTTGATGGCCAGGGCTTCCCGGACCGCATTGCCGCTGGCCTGCAGCAGTTCCACCGCCAAGCCGTCCGGCAGGCGCAACCAGTTGCGGCCCTGCGGCATTTGCTGCACGCCGAAAGCTTGCGCGGCGGCCAGGGCCGCTTCAACGTCTTCGCACATCACCCCCAAATGCGCGAGCCGCCCTTCCGGCCCCTGAAAGCCAGGCTGGGCGATGAATTGCAAGCCGCCCAGGGTCCAGTACTGGCGGGGCGCCTCCGGCGCGCCATCGACTTCGCGCATGGTCATGCCCAGCACCTCTTCAAAAAACCGGATATGCCACCGGATGTCATGCACAAAAATTGCGACATGCTCCAGATAGGCTTTTTTTGTCTGTGTCATCGTTCTTGCTCCCTTGCTGTATCAAGCCCGGCCCGCGCGTTTCACGCATGCGCAGGCAGTTGGGCTTCCAGCCCTTTGATGCACGCCACCAGCGTGCGGTTGACCGGCGTATCCAGGCCCAGGGCCTGGCCCAGACGCACGACCGCGCCATTGACATAATCAATCTCGGTGCGCGAATGTTTTTCCAGGCTTTGCAGCATCGACGTTTTGAATTCGGCGCCCAAACCCTCGGCTGCCATGAGCCAGGCCTGGCGCGCGTTTTCGATGGACAGCCGCAGGCCCTGGGCCCGGGCGACATCCATGGCCTCGGACACGGCCTCAATGGCAATCGCCTCGATTTCCGGCACGGCATACAACTGCCCGTAAGGGAGCCGTGTAATGCCGCTGACAGCGCCCGTGGCGACGTTGATCAGCAACTTGTCCCAGATCACGGCCATGATGTTGCGCGACGCCGTCGTCGCCAGCCCCGCCCGGTTAAAGGCCCCGGCCAATGCTGTCACTCGGCCGCTGCTGCTGCCATCCAGCTCGCCGATCAGCGTCTCCTTGCCTGCGATGCCAGCCTGTACTTCGCCGGGCGCCAGCATGACGCCGCCGACATACGTTTTCCCTGCGATGACTTTTTCACGGCCGACCAGCCGGGCCAGCACCTCTTCGTGGCCCAGGCCATTCTGCAGTGACATGACGACGGTTTCCGGCCCGACCACGCAGGCCGCAGCCTGCAGGGCCGCGACGGTGTCGAAGGATTTGACCAGCACGATCAGCACGTCCACGACGCCAACTTCCGCCGCCAGGGAAGTGGCATGAATCCCCGCCACCGTGTCGCAACGGGCGCCTTCATGCATGCGCAAGCCCTCGCGCCGCACCGCTTCGACATGCGCAGCCGAACGGCTCAAGAGCCAGACTTCTTCTCCCGCCCGCGCCAAGGCCCCGCCAATGACACTGCCCAATGCCCCTGCGCCCAATACGCAAATCTTCATCCCTGCCATCCTGTATCCGCGCCAGCACCCAGGCCAGCCATGCCGGGCACTATAGGAATGCAAGGATTATTGAGTCCATACAAGAAACACAATTCATCTATTGTGTTAAACAATAGTCCTTATGAAAGAATCACTTGTCACCCTAAGCGCTGCACCGGAACGCGATACGCTGGTCGAGATCAAACTGCTGCAGCTGTTTGATTGCCTGTACGAGACCCGCAGCGTGACGCGCACCGCGGACCAGCTCGGGCAAAGCCAGCCGACGATCAGCATCTGGCTGGGCAAGCTTCGCCAACAGCTGGGCGATCCCTTGTTCGTGCGCGGAGCCGACGGCATGCAGCCCACCCCCAGGGCAGATGCCCTGATCGGGCCGGCGCGGGATATTCTGGAATCGCTGCGCCGTTTGCCCAGCGTGGCGCCAAGCTTCTCCCCGCACCATACGGAACGGCTCTTCCGTCTTTGCATCACCGACGCCAGCCACATCACACTGCTGCCCGCTTTGCTGCCGCGCTTGCGCGAAGCCGCGCCCCATGCCCGCCTGGAAGCCTTGCGCATCGACGGCAATACCGCCCAAGTGCTGCAATCCGGCCAGGCGGATGTCGCGCTGGGCTACATCCCCTGGCTGCAATCTGGCATTTATCAGCAGGCCCTGTTCCCGCAAGACTGGATCTGCCTGGCTCATCCCAGTCATCCCAGGCTGGGCGAAACGCTGACACGCGCCGACTATGAACGGGAAAGCCATATCGGCGTCGTGGCCGGAACAGGCTTTCAATTGCTGGATGCCGCCATTACCAGCCAGCATATCCAGCGGCGCATCGCACTGGAGCTGCCCGCCTTTCCCGGCCTGGCGCCGATTGTCGCCAGTACGGACCTGCTCGCCACCCTGCCCCGGCACATTGGCGAGACCCTGGCGCAAACCCATGGCCTGCGCACCTTTCCCTGCCCTTTTCCCATTCCCACCTTCACCGTCAAGCAGCACTGGCACGCGCGCTTTCACAGCGATGCAGGGAACCGCTGGTTGCGGCAGCTGATCGCCAGCATTTTCCAGAAAAACGCCTGAAGCCCCCTCTTGCCGCTGCCGCGGCGTTCTGCCGCCGCAGCGCCAGCACACTGCCAAGCGACTGATTCATATAACAAAAAGTCAGTACATAACAGTTCTATATTTTCTTATTGCCACTCGGTCTGATCGCCCCGCCCGGCCGTTGATATGATCGGTTCCTGATCTTCCGTACCCGCTGGCGGGATCTCGCCCGCCCCAAGCCAGACCTGTCTTTTCAAGGCAAACCATGGCCGGGTACCTCGCTTTCTTGCTTTCAGGCTTTCCCATGACTACCTCCCGCGATTCAGCCATGCATCTGGCAGCCTTTGCGCTTGCCGGGCCGGTCTCCGGCGTCCATGGAGGCTGGCGCCACCCCGCCGCCGATACCCATCTGCTTTCCGCCAGCTATTACACCCAGCTCGGCCAATTGCTTGAGCAAGGCCGCTTCGACATGCTGTTCCTGGCGGATATCCTGGCGATTCCCCGCCGCCATGGCGGCAGCATGGAAAGCCAACTCAAATTTGGCGCGCTGGGCGCGCTGCGGCTGGATCCGATGACGGTGCTGGCGCTCATTGCGGGCAGCACCCGCCATCTGGGCCTGGCCAGCACGATTTCAACCTCCTATTTCGATCCCTATACCGTGGCGCGTTCGCTCGCCACGCTGGATCACCTGAGCGCGGGCCGCTCCGCCTGGAATATCGTGACCTCGTTCCAGCAGGCCGAAGCCGCCAATTTTGGCCGCCAGGACCAGCTCAGCCGTGATGAGCGCTATGACCGCGCCGAAGAGTTCGTGGAAGTTGCCTGCGAATTGTGGGATAGCTGGGCCGATGACGCCCTGGTACTGGACAAGAACGGTCCGCTATTCGCCGACCCGGACAAAGTCCGCGCCATCGACCACCAGGGCAAGTGGTTTTCGGTGCAAGGGCCGCTGAACGTCAGCCGCCCGCCGCAAGGCCGCCCGGTGTTCATCCAGGCCGGCGCCTCGGGCCGTGGCCGGGATTTTGCCGCGCGCTGGGCCGATGTCATTTTCGTCACCCATTCCTCGCTGGATTCCGCCCAGGCGTTCTATGCCGAAATGAAAGAACGCGCACGCAGCCATGGCCGCGACCCCGACGCCCTGAAGATTCTGCCCGGCATCGTGCCGATTGTCGGCGAGACCGAAACCATTGCGCTGGAACAGGAGCGGCTGCTGAAGGACCTGACGGATCCGGACGCCGGACTGTCCACCCTGTCCTACCACCTGGATATTGATCTCTCGCAATTCGAACAGGACGCCGTGCTGCCGGAACTGGATGTGCCGGGCGTGCAAGGCCACTACAAGGAAGTCGCGGAGCTGACCCGCCGCAGCGGCATCGGCCTGCGCGAACTGGGGCACCGCTATGGCATCGGCCCCTTGCGCGACTTCGTCGGCGCCGCCGACAAGGTCGCGGACAATCTGCGCCACTGGTATGAAGCCCGCGCCTGCGACGGCTTCATGATTCAAGTGCCTTACCTGCCCGGCGGCCTGGAAAGTTTTGTCCGCCTGGTGATTCCGCAATTGCAGGATCGCGGCCTGTTCCGCAAGGAATACACCGGCACGACACTGCGCGACCACCTGGGGCTGGCGCGCCCCGAACGCCGCTAAAAGGAGCCAGCCATGGCCGTCATACACAGCACCAGCCGCCTGTCTGCCCAGCCTGGCCGCTTCCTGCTCAACGCCCGCGACCAGCATCTGGTAACCGATGCCTCGCCCGGCCGTGGCGGCCAGGGCCAGGCCTGGCAGGCCGCCGAATTGCTGCTGGGCGCGCTGCAAACCTGCTCCCATGCGGTCATCGACGCTGAAGCGCGCCAGCGCGGCTGGGCCGGCTATGGCCTGGAAATCGCAGCCGCTTGCGAAGCCGACGAAGCCCGCCCCGGCCATTACCGCTACATCGAACTCACCTATCGCTTCACCGGCCTGTCGCAGGCGCAAGCAGAAGAGCTGGTGCAGGTTTTCGTCCAGGTCTGTCCGATCTACGGTTCGCTGTCCCGCGGCGCCCCCGTGACGCTGCACGTGCTGGCCTGAACAGCCCCGCCCGCCCCCATTTTTTACGCATACACCATGAACTACGCTTCCCTGCTGCGCGGCCTGCTGGCCGCCACCCTCGCCTTTGGCACGCCCGCCATGGCCGCCGACGCCTACCGCATCGGCACGATTCTCTCCACGACCGGCCCCGCTGCCTTCCTGGGCGAAGACATGAAAGCGGGCATGGAAATCGCCAT
>NZ_JBQEKA010000006.1:29263-95569 GCF_052103615.1 Kerstersia sp.
ATAGACGAAATCAACGCCGCCGGCGGCATTGATGGCCGGCCGGTGCAATGGGTGTTCTACGACGCCGAGAGCCAGACCAATAAGGCGCTGACCGCCACCCGCCGCCTGCTGTCCCAGGACAAGGTGGACATCATCGTGGGCGGCGGCAATATGAGCGGTATCGCCCAGGCCATGGTGCCCCTGAGCGCCCAGGCCAAGACCCCCTTCATTTCCACCGAAGGCGCGGTATCCATCGTGGATCCGGCGGCGCAACGTCCCTGGGCCTTCAAGAGCACGGTGGATGACCGCCAGGTCTTCGAGCGCCTGAAGGATTACTTCGACAAAAAGGGGATTACCCGCGTTGCCCTGTTGCATGACACCAGCGGTTTTGGCCAGGCGGCCGCCGAAGAGCTGAAAAAACTGGCGCCAGAACTGGGCCTGGATGTCAGCTTTGAAGCCTTTTCCCCCAGCGACACCGACCTGACGCCGCAGCTCACGCGCATCAAGAACAGCGATGCCCAGGCCGTGCTGTGCTGGACCGTGACGCCCGCCGGCGTGATCTTCAACAAACAGGCCACGCAACTGGGTCTGACCGACCGCGAACTGATCCATAGCTATGGTTTCGTGTCGCAGAAGTACATGGAACTGGCAGGCGATAGCGCGGGCAATGTGCTGCTGGTATCGGTGAAGTTTCCGGTCGGCGCCGACCTGCCGGACGGCGACAGCCAGAAGGCCGTCATCGAAGACCTGACGCACAAGTTTGAAGCCAAATATGGCCGCAAGCCCAATCAGTATGTCGCGCAGACCTATGACGCCATCCAGCTGGCGCGCCAGGCGCTGGCAAGCAGCCAGGGTGACAAGGACAAAACCCGCCAGGCGCTGGAACAGGTACAGGATTTCCACGGCGTGGGCGGCACCTTCAACCTCTCATCCGCACGCCATTCAGGGCTGTCCAAAAGCGACATCGTCCTGATCAAGTGGGAAGACGGCGCCTTCCGCCTGCACGACTATCAGTAACCCGGCCGGGCCAGGCACCCGCCGGCCCGACCGCCACGGCACTGCCGGCAGCCCGCTGCCGGCAGTGCCGCGATCTATCTGCCAGGATTGCCACCGTGGACAGTTCCACTCTGCAAATCATTCTCTCCGGTCTCGGCACGGGCAGTATCTATGCCTTGATTGCCGTCGGTTTCAACATCATTTTCAAAAGCACGGGCGCGCTGAATTTCGCGCAAGGCGAATGGGTGATGATGGGCGGCCTGCTGGCGGCCTTCTGCTTCAATGACGCCCAGCTGCCCGTCTGGCAGGCCTGCCTGCTGGCGGGCCTGGCAGTCGCCGTCATCGGCGGCCTGACCGAACGGCTACTGATCCGCCCGCTGCTGAACCAGACACCTTTCGCCATTACGCTGGTCACCGTCGGTATTGCCCTGCTCTCCAAAAGCCTGGTGATGCTGAGCCTGGGCAAGAATCCGGTCGGCTATCCCGGCCTTTCGGACACACCCTTCGTACCGCTGTGGGGCGCCAGCGTCGCCACGCAAACGCTGTGGATACTGGGCATCACCCTGGTGTTCATGATCCTGGCGCAGCTGTTCTTCAACCATACGCGCTGGGGCTGCGCCATGCGGGCCGCCGCAGCCAACCCGTCAGCCGCGGCGCTGGTCGGCATCCGCCATCATCGCGTCGTGCTGGGCTCCTTCGTCATTGCCGCAGCGGTCGGCGGGCTGGCCGGCACCATCATCACACCGCTGACGCTGATGTCTTATGACAGCGGCGCCATGCTGGGTTTCAAAGGCTTCAGCGCTGCCATGCTGGGCGGCCTGGGCAGCCTGTTCGGCGCCACCCTGGGGGGCTTGCTGCTGGGCTTGCTAGAAGCACTGGTCAGCGGCTTTGTCACTTCGCAATTCAAGGATGCCGCCGCCTTCCTGGTCCTGCTGCTGGTGCTGATGCTGCGCCCGCAAGGCCTGCTGGGCAAAGCGGAGGTCACCAAACTATGAACACCACGCCTGTCCTGCCACGCGACCGCTCCCCCGTGCTGCTGCCCGGTCTGTGGGTGCTGCTACTCGCCTGGCCCTGGCTTGCGCCCAATGATTATCTGGTCAGCCTGGGTGGCACTTTTTTCATCAATCTGCTGCTGATCGCCAGCCTGAACCTGCTGGTGGGCTACACCGGCCTGACGTCGATGGCGCACGCCGCCTTCTGGGGCATAGGCGCCTATGCCAGCGGCATGTTGGCCGTGCATCTGGATACCTCGCCCTGGCTGGGCACGCTGGCCGCCATGCTGGCCTGCGGGCTGTTTTCCGTGCTGATCGGCTGGCCCACGCTGCGCCTGTCCGGCCATTATCTGGCCATGGCCACGCTGGGCTTCAATGCCATTATTTCCGTGCTGCTGGTCGGTCTGGTGGCCTGGACTGGCGGCCCCAACGGCCTAATCGGCATTCCCCCCTATACCCTGGCAGGCTGGGATCTTTCCTTGCCGGAAAATTTTTATCTGCTGTGCTGGCTGCTGACCGGGCTGGTCATGCTGAGCCTGTCGTTCCTGCAAAGCTCGCGCACTGGCCGCGCTTTGCGCGCCATCCGCTCCAGCGATATTGCCGCAGCCTGCATGGGCATTCCGGTGCTGCGGCAGAAGCTGACGATTTTCGTCCTGGCCAATATGCTGGCCGGGCTGGCAGGCGCGCTCTACGCCCATCAAAACCTGTTCATTTCACCCGATTCATTTTCCTTCTCGACTTCCATCCTGCTGCTGGTCATGGTGGCAGTCGGCGGCTTCGGCCAGTATTGGGGCGCGTTTTTCGGCGCGCTGATTTTCACTGCCCTGCCCGAGCTGGTCCGCAGCTTCCATGACACCGAATTACTGATTCTGGGCGCCGCCATGATTCTGGTCGTCGGCTTCATGCCCGGCGGCATCGCAGGCGGGTTGGCCAGCTGGCGGGCACGGCGCCAGGCTGGCCGGAAAGGAGCCACACTATGAACCCGGCCCAGACGGACGCGCCCATTCTCGAACTGCAACAGGTCAGCAAGCATTTTGGCGGCCTGGCCGCGGTCGATGACGTCACGCTGCAGGTGCGGCCCGGCGACATCCATGCCTTGATCGGCCCCAACGGCGCGGGCAAATCCACCCTGTTCAACCTGATTACCGGCGTCAACCCTGTCACTGGCGGCAGCGTCCGATTCCAGGGCCAGGCCATCGAACACCTGCCGCCCCATGCGCGTACCGGGCTGGGCATGGCCCGCACTTTCCAGAACCTGCAGATCTTTCCCGACATGACGGTATTGGAAAACGTGATGGTAGGCCGCCACATCCGCACCCGCAGCACCTTGTTCGATGCGCTGTTCCATTCGCGCCGCCAGCGCCAGGAAAACGCCGCAGGCCAGGCGCTGGCCATGGCGCTGCTGGATCAGCTCGGCCTGGCCAGCAAAGCCGCACAGCCCGCGCGCGCGCTCAGCTATGGCGAAGGCAAGCTGATGGAAATCGCCCGCGCCATGGCATCGGAACCGGTGCTGGTTCTGCTTGACGAGCCCCTGGCAGGCCTGCCAGCCGACGCCATCGAACACGCGGAAAAAGCCATTCTCGCCCTGAACCGCCAAGGTGTCACCATTGTCTTGGTGGAACACAATGTCCGGGTGGTCATGCGTTTGTCAGATCATATTTCCGTCCTCAATAACGGCAAGCTCATCAGCGAAGGTTCACCGGAACACGTCCGGCACGACCCCGCCGTGCTTGACGCCTATCTGGGAGAAGGCAGCCATGCTTGATGTCCACGGACTTTCCACCTGGATAGGCGCCGCGCAGATCCTGCACGGCATAGACCTGCATTTGCAGCCGGGCGAAATCGCCTGCCTGCTGGGCGCCAACGGCGCCGGCAAATCCACCATCATGAATACGCTGGCCGGCCTGCGCCAGCATCGTCAGGGCAATATCAAGTTCGACGGACAGCCGCTAGATGGCCTGGATGCCGCCAGCCGCGTGCAGCGCGGCCTGGCGCTGTCGCCGGAAGGCCGGCAGGTGTTCGCGCCGCTCAGCGTCAAGGAAAACCTGCTGATGGGCGCCTACCACCGTCACGGCACCCGGCAAATCAAGACGGATTTCGCACAGGTGCTGGAACGCTTTCCCAAGCTCGCCCAACGGCTCACGCAACAAGCCGGCACGCTGTCGGGCGGCGAGCAGCAGATGCTGGCCATCGGCCGGGCATTGATGAGCCGCCCGCGCCTGTTGCTGCTCGATGAGCCATCACTGGGCCTGGCGCCGAAGATCGTCGCGGAAATTTTCGACGCCATCGCCCAATTGCGCGACCAGGGCGTGTCCGTGCTGCTGGCCGAACAAAACGCCTATATGGCCCTGCGCATTTCCCGCCGCGCCTATGTGCTGAGCGAAGGCCGCATCGTCAGGCATGGCCAGAGTGACGAACTGGCGCAAGACCCGGCGATACAACAGGCCTATCTTGGCGTATGAGCCTAGGCGGGGCGGCACGCTGCCCCGCCTAGCGCCAACGCCATCTCCTAGGCGCACCGGCGCCAGCCAGCGCAATGGCCAGGAACCGCCACAGCGCTGCCGCTCACACGCCCAGATACGTTTTCCAGAGACTGCGGTCGGCATCCAGCTCCGCCGAACTTCCCTGCCAGGCCACGCGGCCACGTTCCAGGATGATGTGACGGTCAGCCAGGCTCAACAGGCGCTGCACATATTTATCCACGACCAGGATGGTTTGCCCGGCGGCGCGCAGCGTTGCCAGGCAGCGCCAGATGTCCTCGCGAATCACCGGCGCCAGGCCTTCGGTGGCTTCATCCAGAATCAGCAAGCGCGGGTTCGTGGACAAGGCCCGGCCGATGGCCAGCATCTGCTGCTCGCCGCCCGACAATTGCCAGCCCAGGTTGCGCGACCGTTCCTTGAGCCGGGGGAATACGTCATAAATACGCTCCAGCGTCCAGCCATCGGGCTGGCCGCTGCGGTTATCCGCAAACGCCAGCAAATGCTCTTCCACCGTCAGGTTGGGAAAACACATGCGGCCCTCAGGCACCACCGCCACGCCCAGCCGGGCGATGGCGTCCGGGCGCATGCGGCCAATAGGCTTGCCGCCGAAACTCATTTCACCCTGGCGCGCCTTGAGCGCCCCGATAATGGTTTTAATCGTCGTGCTCTTGCCCATGCCGTTGCGGCCCAGCAAGGTGACGACTTCCTTTTCGTGGATATCCAGACCGACATCGAACAGCACCTGGCTGGCGCCATAACCGGCATGGATCCCCCGGCAGGACAACAAGGGTTCACGGCTCATGGCGCTACCTCCGGCGTGGCATTATTGGCGGTTTCTGTTTCTGCTGCGGTTTTGGCGTCTGTGTTGGCTGCGATGTTTGCTTCTGCGGCTGCGGTTTCTTCATCCCCCAGATAGACTTCCTGCACCCGCGCGTCGGCGCGGATCTGCTCAGCATTGCCCGAGGTCAGCACCTTGCCATAGACCAGCACGGTGATCCGGTCGGCCAGCTTGAAGACAGCATCCATATCATGCTCAATCAACAGGATGGCGGCTTCTTTGCGCAGCGCCAGAATCATGTCCACCATCTGCATGGAATCCTCGGCGCCCATACCTGCCATCGGCTCATCGAGCAGCAGCAGTTTGGGGCGCGAAGCCAGCGCCAGCGCGACATCCAGGCGCCGCTGCGCGCCATGCGACAAGGTTCCGGCTACCCGGTCCAGCTCATGCCCCAGGCCGACCTGGCGGGCCAGTTCCTCCGCCCGCGCCAACAGCGTTTCCTCATGCTGGCGCAGCGACAGAAAGCGGAAACTGCTGCCATCGTGCGCCTGCGCCGCCAGCATCAGGTTGTCGCGCACCGTATCGTTGCGGAAGATGTTGGTGATCTGGAAACAGCGCGACAAACCGGCGCGCACCCGCTGATACGGTTTCATCGCTGTCAGATCCACATCTTCCAGCACAATACGGCCTTCATCGGCGCTCAGCAGGCCGGAAATCAGGTTCACCAGCGTGGACTTGCCCGCGCCATTCGGCCCGATCAGGGCATGAATCTGGCCGCGTTCGATTTCCAGCGAAACATGGTCTGTCGCCAGCAGGCCGCCAAAACGCTTGACCAGACCTTCCGTATGAAAAAGGCTCATGCCGCGCTCCTTTTGCGGCGCAACCGGGCAGCGATGCCATCCGGCGCGTAGAACACGATGATCAGCAGCAGCACGCCCAGCGGCCAGTGCCAGTATTCGGTGAACATGCGCAAGCCTTCCTGCAGCGATAGCCACAGCCCGGCGCCGATCACGCCCCCCCAGCGGTTGCCGACCCCGCCAATCACCACCATGACGATCAGAATGGCGGATTGCGTCCAGTCCATCAGCGAAGGGCTGACAAAGCCGTCGTGAGTCGCCAGCATGGCGCCCGCCAGGCCGGCGACGGCTCCGGCGCCCACAAATGCCGCCAGGCGAATGAAAAACACCGGGTAGCCCATGGCAGCCATGCGCACTTCGTTATCGCGCGCGCCCTTGAGCGCGTGGCCGAAACGCGAACCGGCAACCCGGCTCATCAGCATGAACAACAGCGCCGCACAGGCCAGCACAACCCAGTACAGGCCATATTCCATACTGTCGAACACCCCGCCCAGGCTGAGCGGCGAATAGATGCTGTAGCCATCGTCTCCGCCATAGGTGCGCACCGAGACGGCGACGTAATGCAGCATCTCCGCGAACGCCAGGGTAATCATGATGAAATAGACCCCGCGCGTGCGCAGCGCGACCAGGCCAATCAGCGCGGAAAACACTGCGGCCGCGGCAATGGCCATCAGCCAGATCAGCCAGGCGGAATCGTGGCCGGCCTCGACCATGACAGCGACCGCATAGGCGCCCACGCCGATGAAACCCGCATGGCCCAGGGCCACCATACCGCCATAACCCAGGATGAAATTCAGGCTGGAGGCGGCGATCATCATGATGAGCAGCCGCTCGACAAAGCCCACGTAGTACTCCAGCTGCAGCAAGGGCGCCACCCAGGGAAAGATGGCCAGCGCCAACAAGAGCAGCCAGGGCGTCCATTGCCGTGCTGGCGGCCTGGACGGCGCCTGAACGGTTGCCGTCGTGCCAGTGAAAGCAGAAGTTGTCATATCGCCCTCACGCGCGTGCAGAAAAAAGACCGGCGGGCTTGATGGCAAGCACAACCGCCATAAAGACATACACCGCAACGCCGGCCAGCGCCGCTCCCAGATCCGCCGCCACCGCTGGCGGCATGATCAGTTTGAAGGCCGGCGCCAGAAAGGCCCGCCCTGCGGTGTCGATGAAACCCACGATCAAGGCGGCAATGAATGCGCCGCGTATCGAGCCGATACCGCCAATGACCACCACGACCAGCGACGGGATCAGAATGCTTTCCCCCATGCCGATCTGCACCGCGCTGATCGGGCCCATCAGCGCGCCTGCCAGGGCCGCCAGCGCCGCCCCCAGGGCAAAGACGAACGAAAACACATGGCTGACCCGCACACCCATGAATTCCGCCATGATGCGGTTGGAAGCCCCGGCCCGTACCAGCATGCCCATGCGGGTACGGTTCACCAGCAAATACAGGCCGAGCGCCACGAGCACGCCCGCTGCCAGCAGCATCAGCCGGTAGGCCGGATACGGCAGGCCTGGCATGAGCGTGACCGGTCCGGCCAGCGAGGCCGGCATGGCCGCCATGATGGGGGCCGCCCCCCAGATTGCCTTAACCGCGTCATCGGCGATCAGAATGATGCCGAAGGTGGCGATCACCTGCGCCAGGTGATCGCGCCGGTACAGGCGCCGGATGATGGCCAGCTCCAGCACGGCAGCCAGCACCACCGTCACCGCGACGCCCACCAGCACGCCGGTCAGGAAAGACCCGCTGGCAGCATGGACGCGCGCTGCGACATAAGCCCCCACCATGAACATGGAGCCATGCGCCAGGTTCATGGTGTCCATGATGCCGAAGATCAGCGTCAGGCCTGCCGCAATCAGAAAGAGCATGAGCCCGTAGCCCAGGCCGTTGAGCAATTGCTCGAAAATGAAGATGCCGTCCATGTGCCGCTCCCCGCCTGCTTACAGCTTGCACTCGGAAACGTAGGTGTCCTGATGGTTTTCCAGCACGGTTTCAACCAGACGGTTCACGTACTTGCCATCAGCATCCTTATCCACCACGCGCAGATAGAAGTTCTGCACAGGGAAATGGTTGGCGCCATAGCTGAAGGGGCCCTTGATCGAATCGAAGGAAGCCTTTTCCAGTGCCTTGACGAGCGCTTCGCGGTCATCCACCTTGCCGCCAGCTTCGCGCACGGCAGCGTCCATGGCCAGAATGGAGTCATAGGCCATCGCGGCATAGGCAGACGGATAACGGCCGTCGTACTTCTGGCGGAACGCCTGCACGAACGCCTGGTTGGCTGGCACCGGCAGGTCATGCACCCACTGAGAGGTGTTCAGGATGCCCAGCGCATCGTCACCCACGGCAGGGATGATGTCCAGGTCCACCGTGTTGGGCGCCACCAGCGGCACTTCCTTCAACCCTCCGGCAACATACTGCTTGATGAAGTTGATGCCCATGCTGCCCGGCAGGAAGAAATACACCGCATCCGGTTTGGCGCTGCGAATTTGCGCGATTTCCGCCGAGTAATCGAGCTGGCCGACCTTGGTATAGATTTCGTCCAGGACTTCGCCGCTGTAGGTCCGCTTGAAGCCTGCCATGTGGTCCTTGCCAGCCGGGTAGTTCGGCGCCAGGATCACCACTTTCTTGAATTGCTTGGCATCGGCCAGGCTACCGGCCGCCTCATCGAAATTGTCATTCTGGTACTGGGCGAAGAAATAGGGGCTGCACTGCTTGCCCGCCAGCTGGCTGGGGCCGGGGTTGCTGGAAATGAATGGCACCTTGTCCTTGGCCAGCAGCGGCATGACGGCCAGCGCCGAGTTGGACGCAATCGGGCCGGTGAAGAAGTCGATCTTGTCTCGCTGCAAGTAGCGCCGCACCAATTGCGTCGCCTGTTCCGGGCTGCCGGCGAAATCAGTCTTGATGAATTCGGCAGGCTGCCCGCCCAATTTTCCATCCAATTGTTCGATGGCCAGATCAAAGCCGTCACGCGCTTCCGCGCCCAGCGCGGCAAATGGCCCAGAGATATCAAGTGCAATCCCGACCTTGACCGGATCCGCTGCATTGGCAATAACACAGCTGCCTGCCATGACACCCGCTGCCAGCGCGCGGCCCAAGGAAATACTGGAAAAGACATTCCGCTTCATGATTGCTCCCCGGTTCACATCATTTGATTAGAAAAGACCGTGTCGCCAACTGATGGCCATATTTCATTCAGGAATCCTTCGCGACTGCCTGAAAACCTAGCGTGTTCCTGAAAAAACACAGGTCTGCCAGCTGAATGTAGCCAACCGCGCAAGCCCTGGATAATCATTTTTTGACCGTCAGCTATAAAGATGTGGAATACCCTTTGCCTGAATGCCCCAATTTGATGCAACGCAATAATCCCCTTGTATTGGCACGGTGCATTTCATTTCTTTGCGCATTGCAATTCCGCTATTTCAGCGCCGTATGCCCGGTTATGGCGCATTTATGCTGCACTGCAAAATACAATAATTCCAGGCCTAGCATTTACCCTTAGATTCATTGCCGGAGACTAATTAAAAAATCCCTAGCAATTGCTGCTGCAGCAATTGCTAGGGATTATCTGAAAAGAAATAGGGGTTTGCTATGAGTCCGCGAAGAATCAGAGACTGAAAAATTCAATCGCGTTTTTCTCAAGAATGCGGGCGCGCCCCTCTGCCGACAGGAATCCCGCACTGCGGACCAAAGCGCCGACCTCCTGCTCACCCAGCGGGAAAGGCTGATCCGACCCCAGCATGACATGGTCCACACCCATCACGTCCACCAGCAGATTGAGTGCGCCTTCATCGAAGACAGCGCTGTCCACATACAGGCGCCGGGCATATTCGGAAGGCGGGCGCGGGCAATCCTGGCGCACGATATCGCGATGGCGCCAGGCATTGTCCACACGGCCCAGCGTGTAAGCGAAGCTGCCCCCGCCATGCGCGAAGCAAATTTTCAGTGATTCGGGAATCCGCTCCAGCGCGCCAGACAGGATCAGGGACAACATGCCCAGCTGCGTTTCCGCTGGCATGGCCACCAGCCAGGGCAGCATCCACTGGCGCATGCGCTCCTTGCCGCCCATCATGTCCCAGGGGTGCACAAACACCGGAATCCCTTCATTGGCGCAGTGAATGAGGAAATCGACCATTTCAGGATGATCCAGGTCGCGGTCCCCGGCGTGGTTACCGATCTGCACCCCGATACAGCCCGCCTTTTGCGCCCGTGATGCCTCCGCGCAAGCCAGCTTCAGGTCCTGCAATGGCACTTGCGACAGCACTTTCAGGCGGCGCGGGTCCGCCGCGGCAAAGGCCAGCGCTTCCTCATTCATCCGGGCCGCCCAATCCGCCGCCACCTGGGCGTCCCAGGCATAGCCGAACATGATGGGCGTGGCGCAATTCACCTGAATGTCGATGCCGTGCTGATCCATTTCCTGCAAGCGGAACTGCGGATCCCACAACGATTGATAGACCGGCCTGAAGGGCTTGTCGCCCACCATGATCTGGCCATTCCGGCCATCGTCATCTATCCGCAGCCAGGGCGCGCGCCCCGGATTGGCCGCCGCCGCAGTCGCTGCGCTGATAGGAGGGAAAAAGTGCGAGTGGATGTCAATCATGGCGGCTCACTGCTCAGGAAAGTATTGGTTCAGAGTACGGTGCCAGGATTGGAAATCCCGCCCCGGGTGCACCTCGCCGCAGGACTGGCAAGTGCGCTCCGCATCGGTCGTGGCATAGAACTGCTCATAGACCGGCGGCAAGTCGGCCACGATGCTTTCCAGCTGCATCTCGTAGCGCCGCACAAGATTGCCGCAGCGCGCGCAGCACCACTGCAAGGCATCCTTGCTGCCCAGCGGACGCTGGCGTTCTATCACCAGGCACAGGCTGCCGGCTTCAGGGCGCTGCGGCGAATGCTTGACGTGCGGCGCCTGCAGAAACATATCGCCTTCCTTCAGATGCACCCGCTCATACTGGCCACGGTCCCACACCAGCAAAAAGGCATTGCCCTTGAACTGATAGAAGAACTCTTCCACCGGGTCATCGTGAAAATCCGAACGCTGATTGGGGCCCCCCACCACCGTCACCATGAAATCCCCATCGGCCCAGATCTGCTGGTTGCCGACCGGCGGCTTGAGCAGGTGTTCGTTTTCGTTGAGCCACTTCTGGAAATTCAGCGGATAGCCGTACTTGAAATTCATCATGGTCCTACTCCTGGGAAGAGGCCTGCGGCTTGTAGGCCACGGCGCGGATCTCTATCAACAGATGGGGATGCGGCAGTTGGTGTACGGCGACCGTCGTGCGGGTCGGGCCGTTTTCATCAAAGAACTCGGCCCAGACTTCATTGAAGCCGCCGAAATCATTCATATTGACCAGAAACACCTGGGCTTCGACTGTGTCCTCAAGCCCGGCGCCGGCATGGGCCAGGATGTCGGCGATATTGCGGATCACCGCGCGCGCTTGCGCCCGGATATCCAGGTTGGTCACGCCCAGCGCATCGACTTGCACCCCTTCGAAGGTGTTATCGGGACGCCGCGAGCTGGTGCCCGAGACGAAGATAAAGTCACCGGCGCGCCGGTAATGCGGGAAACGGCCGCGCGGCACCGCCTTGCCCTGGATGACTCCTGCCTTGTGATCAGCCATGCTGCCCTCCCGTAAAGAATTCGACCCGGCCCAGGCCATTGATATCGCCCCGGATATGCTGCCCCGGCGCCAACGCCGCCGCTGCGGTTGCCGCGCCGGCCATAATCAGCGAACCGGCAGGCAGGCTCAGGCCCGCTGCCGCCACCAAACGCGCCGCCTGCACCACCGCGCGCAACGGATGGCCCAGAATGGCGGACGTGGAGCCTGCCAGCGTCACGCGGCCGTCCTGTGCCACCAACACCCCGGCATTGTCCAGCGCATCGAAACGGCGCGACCAGCCGCCCACGACCACTCCTGCCGATGAGCAGTTATCCGCCACGACATCTTCCAGGCTGAACCGGAAATTCTCGTAGCGCGAATCTATGATTTCCAGCGCCGGGGCCACCGCTTCCAGATAATCCACGGCTTCCAGCGCATTGAGCGGGCGGTCGATCGCGCGGCGCGTGAGGAAGCAGACTTCAGGCTCCACCCGAGGATGGATGTATTTGCCCAGATCAACGGTTGACGCTTCCTCTTCGCGCATATGGCTGGTCAGCCAGCCCCAGATCAAATCATCAACGCCCATCTGCACCATCTTGGCGCGGCTGGTAAAGCCCAGTTTGATGCCGCAGACGGTATCGCCGCGCGACTCCCGGCAAGCCACCGAGGCCCGCTGAATGTCATAGGCCTGCGCCAAAGTGAAACTGCCGGGCGCGAACTGCCGCACGGCCTGGCGGTGCAACGCCGCGCCATCAAGCTGCCCGGCGATGGACTGGATATCCACACTCATGGTTGACTTCTCCCTGCCAGCGCCTACCTGCCCGGCCCGGCCTTATTGCATTCCTGGCGGGCGCCTATGCGCGCCGCCACTCATTCAGTTCGCGGAAAACGCCGCGGTCACACTGCCCAGGCCTTCAATCGACGCGCTGACGACATCCCCTGGCCGCACCGCCGCCATGGGGCCCAGCGCGCCCGTCAGGATGACATCGCCCGCGCGCAACGGCGCCCCCAGCCGGACCATCGTATCGGCCAGCCAGACTGCCGCATTCAAGGGGTTCCCCAGGCAAGCCACACCTGCGCCAACCGAGACTTGATCGCCACGGCATTCCATCACCATGCCGCAACGCACCAGATCCAGCGCGCTCAGGCGCACCGGGCGTGAACCCAGCACGAACAGGCCGGACGACGCGTTATCCGCCACGGTATCCACCAGACGGATGTCCCAATTGGCAATCCGGCTGCCCACTACCTCTATGGCTGGCAAGGCATAGGCCACAGCCGAAATCACGTCGGCGAAGGTATGGCGCTCATGCGCCAGGTCCCGTTCCAATACCAGCGCAATCTCCGCTTCGGCCTTGGGCTGCATGGTGCGCGACCAGGGAATCTCTTCGCCATCGCCAAAGGCCATATCGGCAAACAGCGCGCCAAAATCCGGCGCATCCACGCCCAGCTGCTGCTGCACCGCGCGTGAAGTCAGGCCGATTTTTCGCCCCACCAGCCGCGCGCCGCGCTGCTGGTGACGTTCGGTCAGCAAGGCCTGCACGGCATAAGCCAGGCTCAGCGCATCGCCGCCGTCACCCGCCAGGCGGGCGATTTCCTCACGTACCGGTGCCGCGGGCACACCGCTTTCCTGGGCTTGCCAAAGGCGTTCCGCCAAGGCCTGCAAAGCATCGTTCATGCCGTCCTCATTTCTGTTGATTGCCATGCGGCAGGCCGCTCAGACCTTGACGCAAATATTGGTCGTTTCCGAATAGAAATCGAGAGAAAAACGACCGCCCTCACGGCCGATGCCGGACAGCTTGCCGCCCCCGAAAGGCGTGCGCAGATCCCGCGAGAACCAAGTATTGACCCAGACAATCCCGACATGAATCTGCGGGCTGACACGGTGGGCGCGGGACAGATTGGTCGTCCAGATGCTGGCTGCCAGGCCATAGGCGCTGTCATTGACGCGGCGCAATACTTCTTCTTCGCTATCGAAGGGCGCGATATGGCAAACCGGGCCGAAGACTTCCTCGCGCATGCAGCGGGCATCGTCCGGCAGGCCGGTCCAGATCGTCGGCAGCACATAGGCGCCGTTATCACGCGCGTCGCCAAACACCGGCACCTTGCCGCCGGTCACGACCGTAGCGCCTTCCTGAACGGCCAGATCGAAATAGGACAACACTTTTTCACGGTGCTCGCGCGAGATCAGCGACCCCATGAACACGCCTTCATCATCGGGCCAGCTCACCTTCAAGGCCTCGGTCTTGGCCTTGAGGGCCGCCACAAAACGGTCAAAGATGGAGCGCTCGACATACACGCGCTCGGAACACAGGCAAACCTGGCCGGCATTGGTAAAGCTGGAGCGCACAATGCCGTCAACCGCCGCATCGAAATCCGCATCGGCGAACACCACGGCAGCATTCTTGCCGCCCAGTTCAAAAGACACTTCCTTGACGCCCTCGGCGGCCGCCTTCATGATCGCAGTCCCGGTGCGCGACTCGCCGGTAAAGGTAATGGCGTCGATGTCGGGATGCGTGCTCAGGAACTCGCCAGCAGAGCCCGGCCCGAAGCCATGAATGACATTGAAGACCCCCGGCGGCACGCCTGCCTCATCAAAGGCTTCGGCCACCAGAGTCGCTGTCGATGGCGTTTCCTCGGACGGCTTGCAAACCACGGCATTGCCGCAGATCAAGGCAGGCGCGGCCTTCCAGGTCAGCGACAGAATCGGCAGATTCCACGGCGAAATGCTCGCCACCACGCCCAGCGGCTTGCGCGTGACATAGTTGATCAGCTTGGTGCCGTCACCCAGCCGCGTTTCAAAGAAATCCGTGTTGGCCACCTTGGCCAGGTCGGCAAAGGTGCGGAAGTTGTGAATGCCGCGATAGATATCCAGCTGGCGCGCCTGGCTCAGCGGCCTGCCGGTATCGGCGACTTCCGCTGCCAGGAATTCTTCGAAGCGCCGCTCGATGATATCCGCCACACGATACAGATACTTGGCGCGCTCGGCCGCATCCGCCAGGCCCCACTCGCCTTCGACGGCGCGGCGGGCTGCCGCCACCGCGCGTTCCACCAGCGCCTTGTCGGCCTCATGGACATCGGCCAGGACGCTGCCATCTACCGGACAGACATTCTGGAAGGTCTTGGACGTGGCCACAAACTGGCCATCGACATAATTACGCGTCTGCCGCAGCGACGCCGGAAGCTGGAACCTGGACAAGTGAAACTCCTTGGAAAGCGCCCGGTAAACGGGACATGCCGTGGCAAACCCGGCCGTATTCCGACTGGGCGGAAACCAGGGCGGGAATGGCCTGAACCTGATGGCACTCTATCCAAGGGACTTCGACTTGAATAATGAATTTTTCGGCCCGCGCTATAAACATCAGGAATAGCTCGGCCTGCTGAGTCAGACGGTCACATCGTGCAGCATCATCAGCAAACGCTGCGTGGCAGGCGTCACGCTGCGGTCTTTCGCCAGGGTATAACCCACTTCGCCAAAAGGCATATCCACCCCGATGGGCAGGATGGTGATCAGGCCCAGGTTGACGAAGCGGCGCGCCACCTTGAATGGCATCAAGGCAACCATATCGGATTCCACCAGCAAACCCAGGTTGGTCATGATGGAAACCGACTCTACGATCTGCTTGGGCCTGGCCATGCCCAGCTTTTCAAAAAAAGCGTCGATGGAATGGAAGGCTTCCGAATCCGAAGTCGGCAAAATCCAGTCCAGCCCCTCCAGCTGCGCCGGTTTCACCCCGACGCTGGCCGCCAGCCAATGCTGCCGGCCCACGACGGCACAGAGTTTCTCGGTATAAAGCGGCACATGGCTGAACTCGCCGCCCCCTTCATGGGCGGGAATCAGCCCCACCACCACATCCAGCTCGCCGCGCAGCAATTCCGGGAACATCTTGTCATTGACCCCGACCTTGACCTGCACCACGACATTGGGCGCCACCTCACGCAAGCGCACGATGGCGGCCGGCAGCAACTGCGCCGAGGCCGCCAGCAGACAGCCCACCATCACCCTGCCCGACACGCCTTCATTCCAGGCATTGAGATCGTCCGCCAGCACCCGCAAGTCCGCCATCACGGACTGGACGTGGCTCTTGAGCATCAAACCGAAATTGGTGGGCGTCACGCCCCGGCTGGAGCGCACCAGCAAGGGCTGGCCGAAATGTTCTTCCAGTTCCTGGATGGCCTTGCTGATGGCGGGCTGCGTCATATGCAGCTCACGCGCCGCGGCCAGCAGCGAGCCGCAGGCGAGCACCTTCTCGAAAATGGCCAGCTGATTGAACTTGAGCCGGCGGGCCAACGTCAGTTTCGAGAATTTCATGGTGCGGTGCTCCTGTACGCCTGCATGCAGGCGTACACGATACTGCATCAGCCCCGTTGCCAGCCGGATGGCGCGGCTGTATTGGGGATCACCCCTAGGCGGGCGCGTCCCGCGCCGCTAGGCCTGGCCCGCCGCTGCCGCCTGGCGCGAACGGCCGCGCATGGCTTGCGCTGCCAGGCAGCACAGTATCGCCAAGGCGCCGCAAATAGCGATGGTGGCGGGCAAGGACAGCAAAGGCGTGCCCGCGAAACTGACCACATAGCCGACGACAGCAGACAACAGGTACTGCAGCATGCCCATCAATGCCGACGCCAGCCCTGCCTGCGGCCCGGATTGCGCCATGGTGAGCGCCGTCAGGTTGCCAAAGACCAGGCCCAGCGAACCTATCGCCAGCGCCAGCATGGCGGCATAAGCCCACAGCGGCAACGCCAGCACGCCCGCCGCCAGCCACAAGGCGGCCCCGGCCAGCGTATGCAGCGCCAGCCCGAGATACATGCCGCGCTGCTCCGTGGCCCCGCGCTTGAGCATGGCATTGGCTGCCGCGCCGAACAGCACCAGACACACGGCATTCGAGGCGAACAGATAGCTGAACTGCTGCGGATCCAGCGCGTAATGCTGCGTGAAGACAAAGGGCGCGCCGCTGATATAGGTAAACAATGCCCCCAGGACAAAACCGCCAGCCAGCACATAGGCCATGAACACCGGCGCTGCCAGTTGCCTGCCGTAGGCCGTGGCAATCGCCCGCGGCCGCAGTGGCGCGCGCGCCGTGACGGGCAGGCTTTCCGGCAGGCTGCGCCAGCCCCACAGCACCCCTATCATGCCCAGCGTGGCCAGGGCCCAGAAGATGTTGCGCCAGCTGCCATGCTGCAGCAGAAAGCCGCCCAGCACAGGCGCGAGAATCGGCGCCAGCATCATGACCTGCATCAGCACCGAGAAAATGCGCGCGGATTCATTGACGCTGCAACGGTCTGCCACAATGGCGCGCGGCGCCACCAGGCCCGCCGCCGCGCCCAGCGCCTGCAGGAAACGCGCGGCCATCAGCCATTCTATGGAAGGCGCCAAAGCCGCCACGATGGAGCCGAACACGAACAGCAGCACCCCTGCCAGCAAAGGCGCACGGCGCCCGAAACTATCGAGCAGCGGCCCGTACAGCCCCTGGCCGAATGCCAGGCCGATCAGGAAAATCGCCAGCGTCTGCTGCACTTCGCCATCGGAAATGCCCAGCTCGGCGCCAATGGCCGGCATCCCGGGCAAATACATGTCGATGGCCATGGCATCCAGGGCGGTCAACATGGCCAGCAGGACGACCAGCGCCATGCCAATGGTAGCGCCCGGTACGGGCGGTGAGGAACGTTGCATCATGGACTCCGACTACGCTTGCTCCGCCACGGCCTGCCGCAGCGTATGCTCGAAAATATGTTTCATGGCCTGCCAGCGGGCGGCGAACTTTTCACTGCCGGCATAGACCAGCCTGACATGCAGGCTATCGACAATCCCCAGGTAAGCCTGCCCGTAGAGCCTGACGCTGGCTGGCGCCAGCACCTGGCCTTCGGCCCAAGCCAGCAGCCGCTGTTTGAAACCTTCCAGCAACAGGCCCAGATAGCGCTCATAGCTGGCATCCATGCGCGCCTGCAGATGCCGGGGCGAAAGGTATGCCGCCTTCAGCAAAAAGCGCAGATGGGCAGACTGGCTGTAACGCCTGGCCATGCCGGCGCAATATCGCGCGCCAGGCAGCTCCTTGCCCCGCTCGGCGGCCAGGCAGCGCTGCGCATAATCACTTTCCAGCTGGATGGCATCATCAAAGATCGCCAGGTACAGCTCGTCCTTGCCGGAAAAGTGCGAATACAGCGACGCTTTGCGTATCGCCACTGCTTCGGCAATCTCATTGAGCGATGCAGCGTCATAGCCACGATCGGCAAAATGCTCGACAGCCGCCTGGCAGATCCGTTCTGCCGCGGGCGTCCGTTCAGGTATGGATTCAGGCATGCTTGCTCCCGTGCGCAGCGTTAGGCTGCGGCACGCATCCTACCTACCGATAGGTAGGCTGTCAATCCAAAAATGAAGCGGCAACAGCTGTGCCGCTGTCCGCTTGCCGCGCGGCGGGCCTGGTGTCAGGGCTTGTCGATCTCCACGGCTTCCGGGAAGTCCCGGCGGTACTGCGCCCACTCGTCTATGCTGCTGCCATCCGGGAAGTGACAGATTCCGACCTGCCCAGCCGGGGTCTCGGCAATGGAGACCGTTCCGCCTTTTTCCTCGCAATACTCGGATGCCGGATTGGGCAGGCTGGCGGCCTCATCCGCCTCCCCCTGAGACCCGCCAGACGCGCCGCAAGCGGCCAGCAACACGGCGCCCAGCGCCGCGAACGCCGCTGCGCACAAACCGGCACGCCGGCCGGCAAATGAAACTCCAGGCATGTTTCTCCCCAGGAAAACGCGACAGGCCAGCGCAACTGCCCCGGCACATGCGCATTATCGTAGAACTCACCCCGCCTTGCGCCACACCCGGCCCCGGCGCATGACCGCTGCATGAATTATTCGTGACACGCGCATGACAACACCGGGCCTGCCTGCGCCGCTCTCCCTTGCAGAGATTCCACAAAACCGTTTTATATCAAAAAGATAGCCTAATAACTCATGGCCGACGCGCATCCGCGGCTTATGTCTGATATCCGAAAAAACGATTTCCCTGGCTGCCGGGAATCTGATGAGATACGCGCCGTTATCCAATTCAGCATGGAACCGATATGGCCGCTTACCAAGCCCCCCGGAAAATTGAATGCGTGATTCTTGACTGGGCCGGCACGACTGTCGATTTCGGCTCGTTCGCGCCTACCCAGGTCTTCGTCGAAGCCTTTGCCGAATTCGGCGTCCCGCTCACACTGGCGCAAGCGCGCGGCCCCATGGGCCGGGGCAAATGGGACCACATCCGCGCCTTGTGCGACGACCCGGCCATTGCAGCGCGCTATGCCGAGCGCCATGGCCACGCGCCGGATGACAGCGACGTCACGCGCATCTATGAACGCTTCATGCCGCTGCAAATCGAAAAAATCGGCCAATACTCGGATCTCATTCCGGGCACGCTGCCCGTCATTGCCAGCCTGCGCGCGCAAGGCATTGCCATCGGGTCCTGCTCAGGCTATCCCGCTATCGTCATGGAGAAAGTCGCCGCCAACGCCCGGGCCAGCGGCTATCACGCCGACCATATCGTGGCGGCCGATGACGTCCCCCGCGGCCGGCCTTTCCCGTCCCAGGCTCTGGCAAATGCCATTGCGCTGGGCATCAGCGATGTTGCCGCCTGCGTCAAGGTGGACGATACCGCGCCTGGCATCGTCGAAGGCCGCGCCGCCGGCATGTGGAGCGTCGCGCTGCTGCTGTCCGGCAACGCGCTTGGCCTCACCCACGAACAATACCTGGCCCTGCCGGAAACCGAGCGCCAGGCCGCCCGCGCGCGCATCAGCGCCGAGCTGGCGCCAGCCGGGCCCCATTACATGATAGATACCATCGCCGAGCTGCCCGCCGTCATTACCGCTATCGAACAGCGTCTGGAGGCCGGTGACATGCCGCAATCCTGCGCCCCCCGCCCTCTGGGCGCCATGGGCTGAGCCCGGCAGGCAGACCCGCGCCGCCGCACTCAAGACACCGGCTGCGCCTGCCGCACTGCTGCCAGAAAGGCGCGGACAACGCTGCGCGGCTCATGTTCGCGCAGCGTCACCAGATATTCTGGCATCTGCCGCACGCCGTCACGGATCGCGATGGCGCGCAGCCGCGCATCCCCACCCAGCTCCGCCGCCGACACTATCCCTACGCCCACGCCAGCCGCCACCAGTTCACTGACCGCCTCTCGGCCTTCGACCTCGATGGCCTGTTCGATGCGCAGCCCGGCGCGCTGCATCTCTTCTTCCAGCACCTGGCGCGTCCGGGAACCCGGTTCGCGCAAAATCAGGGGCAAACCCGCCAGCTCCGCCAAGGTCAGTTGCCGGCGCTCGGCCCAAGGGTGCCCCGCGGCCGCAAAGGCCACCATCGGATGCTCGGCCAATTGCCAGCTCATCAGCCTGGCGTCATCGGGATGCCAGCCGACCACGGCCAGATCCGCCTGATAGTCAAACAGGCGCGCCAGCGACTGGCTCGAATTGCCTGTGGCCAGCCTGAGCCGGATACCCGGATGGGCCCGGGTAAAACATGCCAGCGCCGGCAGCAAATGCACGGCTGAATCCACACTCAGCGACAAACTGCCGCGCTGCAGGCCCCCATGGCTGCGCAACAGCTCATCGGCCTCAGCCTCGGCGGCAAACATGCGCTGTGTGATCGCCAGCAGTTCCTGCCCGGCTTCTGTCAGCCGCACCTGGCGGCGGTTGCGGTGGAACAAGGCCACTTCAAAATGCGCTTCCAGCTTGCGCACCTGATCCGAAATCGCTGGCTGGGACAGGCAGAGCTGTTCTGCGGCGCGGCTGAAGCCGCCGTGTACCGCCACGGCATGGAATGCTTTGAGCTGTGAGTAAGAGGCAGACATGAAAACCCTGCAAATGAAAAACCCGAGAAAAACCCAGGAAAAACCCGTGCACATCCTCAGGGCAAGAGCCATGACACGCACTCCGCCCGGATTCGGCCCTGCCCCCTGCCCCGCCCCTGATCCCGACCCCGGCCCGGCCCGCGCCAGGCCCAAGTCTGCCCCGTGCGCTGCGCGATTGTGCCTAGCATAGAGAAATGTCAATCTCTTACCCTGCCAAACAAGCCCGTGACAAGCGAACTGTAGTATAAATTTCAGGATAATCTGAATGCAGCCGCCATCCTGGCGCCGCACTCTGTATCGCAGCACGGCGGCACCGGCCGCGGGCACTGTTTTCCCCGTAACGAATCCGACCCCAGACGCAAGGCGCTCATGGCTGTTTCCTATTCCCGGCTGGCTGTCCTGGCTTGCCTCCTGCTGACTGGATGCGGCATACAGCAGGCCCCCTATATCGTCCTCTTTGAATCCTATTTCCCTTCCTGGATCGCGTGCGCCACGTTCGGCTGCATTACGGCTGTCATCTTGCGGTTCTTCCTGATCCGCATCGGCATCGACGAGCATCTGCCGTTACGCTTCCTGACCTATGTCGCCTTCGCGCTGGCCGTCATGTTTCTTTCTTCCCTGTTGATTTTCTCCCGCTGACATGCCGAACGCCAAACCTGCTCCCGCGACGCGGCGCTTGCCCGCGGTACTCGTCACCCTTGCTTTCCTGGTCCTGGCCGCCGTCACTGGCTGGGCCTACGTCAAGCGCCTGGCGGCCCAGCCCTTGTCCGAAGATGCGGTCATTACGGCGGAAATCGCCCGTATTGCGCCGTCCGTACCTGGCCGCGTGATCCAGCTCAACGTCAAGGAAAACGGCAAGGTGGAAAAGGGCGAACTGCTGTTCGCGCTGGACCCGGAAATCTACCGCCTGCAGGTCGAACAGGCGCGCGCCGCCCTTCAGGTTGCCGAGGCCGGCATGGATACGCGCAACCGCGCGACGTCTGCCGAAAAATCGAATGCCGTCATTGCCGCTGAACAAGTGCAGCGCGCCCGCATCAACCTGGCTCAGACCACGCAAACCCTCAAGCGCCTGCAATCGCTGCACCCGCAAGGCTATGTCACGACCCAGCAGGTCGAAGATGCCAGCACGCTCAAGCGCAATGCCGAAACCAGCCTGCGGGAAGCGCTGGCGCAGCAGTCCGCCGCTGATGTGCTGGTCGGCAACAACGATGCCGCCACGGCGCTGGTTGTGCAAAGCCGCGCCGCCCTGGCCATGGCCGAACGCCAGTTGCGCGACACCGAAGTCTATGCCCCCAATGACGGCTGGGTCGCCGGGCTGGGCATTGCCCATGGCGACTATCTGTTGCCGGCGCAGTCCGCGTTCTCGCTGATAGATTCGACGCACTGGTATGCATCGGCCACCTTTCTGGAAACCGAGCTGGATTCCATTCAACCCGGCGACTGCGCCACGGTCTATGTCGCCGCCGACCGCTCGCGCCCTTTGCGCGGCGTGGTGGAATCCATAGGCTGGGGCGTGATTTCCGACGACCTCATCAACCTGCCGCGCAACCTGCCTTATGTGCCCAAGGCGCTGAATTGGGTGCGCGTCGGCCAACGCTTCCCGGTACGCATCCTGCTGGATGCGCCGCCCGAAGACCTGATGCGCGTCGGCGCTTCCGCTTCCGTCATCGTCGATCATGGCAAACAGTGCTGAGATCGCCCGGCAGCGCTTCTGGCGGCAACTAAAGGAAGACCTGGCGCCGTTTCCCGGCCGCATGGCGCAAACCTGGCGCATGGCGCTGGTGTGCGCCCTGACCTGCATGATGTCCATGGTTTACGGTATTCCGGAAGCCGCCATCAGTTGCTATCTGGTGTTCTTCGTTATGAAGCCGGATGCGGCGGAGAGCCTGCTGCTGGCGCTATCCATGTGTTTCCTGACCGTGGGCGTCATCTTCCTGCTGTTCATGCTGACGCGCTGGACCATACAGGTGCCGCCGCTGCGCATCCTGGCCATTGCGCTGACGTCGCTGGTTTTCCTGTATCTGGCCTCGGCCAGCAAGCTCGGCGCGCTCGGCGGCATTATTGCGCTGATTCTCGCTTTCGGGCTGACGCTGCTCAGCGACGTGCCGTTCGCTGAACTGGCCACGCGCGGCATTCTGTTCGCCTGGCTCATGGGCGTCATGCCCATGCTGTGGATTGCTCTGGTGTCCTTCACCATTGGCCGCAAGCCCGTGCCGCTCCTGCGCCAGACCGCCGCCGAACGCCTGGAGATCATCGCCGACTGGCTGGAACAGGCCAACCCGGAAAACCGCGCCAGGCTGCGTGACCAGATCTGGGAAGGCCAGGAAGACCACATGAAGCGCTGGGGCATCACACGCCTGTTCGCCCTGGCCCGGCGCGATGAAGCCCGGCGTCTCGGCGTCGCCCTGCAAGACAGCTACCGCCTCGCCTTCCTGATGCTGGCGGCGGACCCGGATACGCACCCCCAGGCGCGCCAAGTTGTCGCCCAGCAAGCGCGGGCCGCGGCCCGCGCCCTGGCGGCAGGCCAGCCCGTTCCCGCCCCGGAAGCCGAACTGCCCGACGACGCCCCCGCGCCGCTGGCGCAAGGCTGGCAAGCCTTGCTGGCCATGGTTGGCACGCCCGACCATCCGCTCGCCACCGCCCCGGCGGAATCCTTTATGCGCGCAGATGCCCGCAGCAACCCGGAGCACCTGCGCTACGCCATCAAAACGACAGCAGCCGCCATTACTTGCTACTGCATCTATACCGCCCTGGACTGGCAAGGCATCCATACCGCAATGATTACCTGCTACGTCATTGCGCTGGGCTCCGTCGCGGAAACCACCCACAAGCTGATCCTGCGGATTACCGGCTGTCTGATTGGCGCCGCGCTGGGGGTCGCCTCCATCCTGTTCCTCATTCCGCACATGACGTCCATAGGCGCAGTCATGCTGCTGGTGTTTGCCGGCACTTTCATTGCCGCCTGGGTCGCCGTCGGCAGTGACCGGGTGTCTTATGCCGGCGTGCAGATCGCGCTGGCTTTTCTGCTGACCGTCTTGAGCGGCTACGGCCCCAGCACCGATATGAGCGCAGCGCTGGACCGTATCATCGGCGTCTTGCTCGGCAACTTCGTGGTGTATTTCATGTTCACCCAATTCTGGCCGGTCAGCGTCGCCCAGCGGGTCTGGGACAATACCAGCCGGGCGCTGGGCGGCCTGGCGCGCATGGCCTGCATGCCCCGCCCCGGCCAGCCTGTGGAACAAGAGCACAGCGCCCTGCTGGCCGAAGCCGCCAGCCTGGCCAGCAAAGTCGCCGATACGCGCTATTCGCTGGAACTGGCGGGCTATGAACCGAATTCACTGCGCCTGTCCAACACGGAAGTCCGCCGTCTCGCCAAAACCTCGCAAGCCATGCGCAATGCCTGCCTGGACATGCTGCTGCAACCCAGCGCCGACCCGGAACTGGGGCAGCGCCTGGAAGCCCTATCGCGACAGGCGGCCGTCATTGCCCTGCAACGGCCCGAATTACCGCTGCCTCCCCCTGGCACACCCGGCGAATCCCGCAGCCTGGACCGCAACGTGCAACGATTGGAGACCTTGATCAATGGCCGTTAATCACGCGCCCGCCTTCTGGCGCTGCCACTGGCGGCTGGCGCTGCTGGCCAGCAGCGCGCTGCTGGGCGCCTGCGCCAATACCACCGACCACGCGCCGCCCGACGCCGCGCAGATATGGCATATGCCCGCGCCCGACGCCTCATGGCGCGAACTGGCGATCCAGGGCCCAAGCGCCCAACAGCCAGCCGGCGGCAACGGCCAGGCCAGCCAGGCCAAAGAGACGCCGGACAACCCCTTGGCCAATCTGGTTGCGCCGGACCCGGCGCAAACCTATGACCTGCCGGACTTGATCGACCTGGCGCAGCGCAATAACCCGGCCACGCGGCTGGCATGGAACCAGGCCCGCCAGGCAGCCAACACAATAGGCATGGCCGATGCCACCTTCCTGCCCATGATTACCGCCTATGTCGTGGGCGGCTATCAATCGACGCGCCAGCGCCTGCCGGAAATTCTCAACCAGACCTACCACCTCGACACCAGCGTGCATGGTGTGGTCCCGCTGGTTGCGCTGGAATGGCTGCTGTTCGATTTCGGCGAGCGCGCCTCCGCGCGCGATGCGGCGCGCAATCTGGCAACGGGCAGCAACTTCCTGTTCAACAGCGTGCACCAGGCCGTCATCTTCGAAGTCATGACGGCTTACTACCAATACGGTACGGCACGCGAACGCCAGGCCATCGCCCAGCAGTCCCTGGAAAACAGCCTGGCCGTGGAACAAGCCGTCCAGGCCAAACGCAAAGCCGGGCTTGCCACCTCTGTCGAAGAAGCCCAGGCCCGCCAGCAGGTCGCGCAATCGCGCCTGTCGGTTGTCAGCACCGCTGGCGCCGTCCGCAACGCCAGGCAAGCCATGATGAGCGTTCTCAACCTGGAACCGGACACGCCGCTGCAAATCAGCAGCAGCGCCCGCCTGCCGCTGCCTGCGGCACAGGATTTGCCTGATGGCGCGGTCCTGCGCCGCGCGCTGGCCAACCGGCCGGACATCATGGCCAGTATCGCCTCGCTCAAGGCCGCCGAAAATGCGGTGGACGGCGCGCGCGCGGCCTTTCTGCCCAAAGTGTTCATGGCGGCCGCCTACGCCAACGGCAGCGGCGACCTGGATGTCGGCAAGCTGCCCTCGCTGAATCAGCAAGGCCCGACCCGGGGTATTCTGCTGGGCGTCTCCATCCCGCTGTATGACGGCGGCTTACGCAGCTCACGCCTGCGCCAGGCCGAAGATGGCGTGCAAGTCGCCCGGGCGGCGCTGGAGAAACTGCGCAATACCGCCATGCGCGAAATCGCGCTGGCAGCCACGGCGCTGGACACCGCCTTGCAGTCCCATGAAGCAGCAACTACCCTGGTGGAAACAGCGGGCGTGACCTACAACGCTACGCTGGAAGCCTATAAGTTCGGGCTGGGCACCGTCACCGCCGCCACGGAAGCCGCCAATGGCTTGCTCGTGGCGCGTAGCGCCCAAGCCGATGCCCAGGCGGCGGCGCAAATCGCCGCAGCCTCACTGGCCTTCGCGCTGGGGCAACTGAATAACGCGGAAATCCGGCTGACGCCGGCCCATTGAGGAACCTGCCACATGAGCGAAATTCGCGATTTTTTCCAATTGGTCAGTCTGGGCCTGGTGCTGCTGCTGCCAATCGCCAACCCGCTGACATCCATGTCGCTGCTGCTGGCGCTGGGTAAGCGCCTGTCCTACCAGGACCGCATGCGCGAAATCCGGCGCGCGACCATTTATGTCATCGCCATTCTCTGCGTCGCCTATTACGCCGGGTCATGGATCATGCATTCCTTCGGCATTTCCGTGCCGGGCATGCGCATCGCCGGCGGCCTCATCATTACCTTCCTGGGCTTCACCATGCTGTTCCCGTCCAGTTCGGTCACCGACATCCCGGAAGCGGACAAAACCCGCGAAGCCCAGCGCCAGACCACACAGCCCAGCATTGCCTTCGTGCCGCTGGCCATGCCCGGCACCGCCGGGCCGGGCGCCATCGCCGTCGTCATCAGCCTGGCGGCCCGCATCCATGGCAGCACCGATTACCCGGCCTGGGCAATTCATACTGCGCCAATCGCCGTGGCGGTCCTGATTGGCCTGTTGTTCTGGCTCTGCCTGCGTTTTTCCAGCAAGCTCTTCACCCTGATCGGCGGCAGTGGCGTCGATGCCATTTCCCGCATCATGGGCTTCCTGATGGTCTGCATGGGCGTGCAATTCGTCATCGACGGCGTGCTAGCCGTCATTGCTGAACAGACCGTGGCCTGAGCCGCCAGACGCCCCCGCCTGAAAAGGGGCCCGGCCAACCCAGGCCCGGGCCCCTGGCATTCAAATCCCGATCAGCAGCACGATCACCATGCCCCATAAGGTCAGCAAGGTATTGCTGACGGCATATGGCACGGTATAGCCCAGCATGGGCACATTGCTCTTGGCCACCTCTGCCACCATGGCAACCGACGCGGTACTGGTACGCGCCCCGCCGCAGCAGCCCAGATTGATGGCCGGATCAAAGCGGAAGATGTACTTGCCGATCAAGGGCGCCAGAATCATGGGCACGCCCGTGGCAAACAGCCCCCACAGGAACATTTCCACCCCTATCTGCTGCAGGCCGGCGATAAACGTGGGGCCGGCGGAAATGCCCACCACCGCGATGAACACATTCAGGCCCACCGAGTTCATGAACCAGACCGTCGCGCTGGGCACACTCCCCAGCTTGGGGGTGAAGCTGCGCAGCCAGCCGAAAATCAGGCCGGAAATCAAGGCGCCCCCTGAAGTTGATAAGGTGATGGGCACGCCACCGACTGGTATCACAATCGCGCCGATCAGGCCGCCCAACACAATACCGGAACCTAGCAGCACCATGTCCGTAACACTGGTGGGACGGTCGGCATAGCCTACCGCCACGGCCACCGTCTGCACATGCTTCTTGCCGCCGCTGATCGTCACGATATCGCCGCGCTGCAACTGGGTCTGCGCCTGCACGGGGATATCCACCCCCATGGAACCGCGGCGAATGCGGTGCACGAACACCCCCCGGGCAAAACGCTCCCGGGACAGCTCAATCAAGGTGCGGCCGTCCACGCTCTTTTGCGTCACGATGACATCGACCCGCTCCATGGGAATATTGAGCAAGTCCTTGTCCGCCACTTCTTCAGCCAGATTGGACCAGGCAATCAGCGCCTCGTGCGGCCCGGACACCACCAGCACATCCCCGACGGCCAGCAAGGTATCGTCATCAAACTCTATCGTTTTGCCGTCACGCTGCAGGCGTTCCAGCACCAGGCGCTCCGCCGAGCCGAACTCGCCCTGGGCCTCGCCCACCGTCCGGCCAGCGATGACGCCTGCCTGATGCAAGCGGAAGGCACGCATGGCGAACTGATGCCAGGCGGACTCTATCCCTTCCTCCGGCTCGCCTACGGACATTTCCTTTTCATAGCGCTGGCACTCCGCCGCAATATTGATGCCCAGCAGTTTGGGGCCCAGAAACGCGACAATCCAGCCAGTCCCCACCGTCCCGAACAGATAGGTCACGGCATAGGCGACGGGAATCTGGTCCAGCTCGGCCTGGATCACGGCGGCGGACTCGCCCATGCGATTCAAGGCGTCGGTCGCCAGCCCGATGGACGCGGAAATCGTCTGCGAACCTGCCAGCAGGCCGGTGGCCAGCCCTGGCCCATACCCCGCCAGCACCGAGGCCACATAGACCGACAGCAGGCACAGGCAGGAAATCACGACAGCAAAAATGGCTTGCGGCAAGCCGTCACTGGCCACGCCGCGCACGAATTGCGGCCCGACGCCAAAGCCGACCGCAAACAGAAACATGATGAAGAAGATGGATTTGATCTGGGGCGAGATATCTATGCCCAGTTGTCCGATCACGACACCGGCCAGCAAGGTGCCAGTCACCGCCCCCAGGCTGAAACCGCCCATTTTCCAGGAGCCTATCCAGAAGCCCAGGGCCAGCGCCAGAAAGATCGCCAGCTCGGGATAGGACCGTAAGGTCTCTGCAATCCATGTCCATACCATCATGTTCAAGCTTCCTTTTGCCATGCAGAAATGGAAAACCCTGGCCCACGGGAATGGGCCAGGGAATGCTCACAGATAAACGGACAACGGATTAGTGGTGGAAGCCGCCGGAATCGTCCTGTTCACCCGGCACCGACACCGGATGCGTGGCGAAGTAGTCCAGGCAGCGGCGGAAATCTTCCAGCAGCAGCGAGGCCAGGTCGCGGCTCACACCGTGACGTACCAGGATGCGCTGCACCACGAGGTCTTCACGGTTGGCAGGCATGGAATAAGCCGGCACCTGCCAGCCGCGCGAGCGCAGGCGATCCGCCAGATCGTAAAGGTTGTAGCCCAGGTTCTTCTGGCCTTCCTTCAGCTTCCAGCACAGCGCGGGAATCCCCTTCTTGGGATTGCCGTCGAAAATGATTTCGAACGGGCCCATCTTGCCGATTTCCGCAGCCAGGTACTGCGCCGTGTCGTAGCACGCGCTCTGCACCTTGGTATAACCTTCACGGCCCAGGCGCAGGAAGTTGTAGTACTGCGCCACGATCTGGCCGCCAGGGCGCGAGAAGTTCAACGCAAAGGTCGGCATGTTGCCGCCCAGGTAGTTCACGTTGAAGATCAGTTCCTCAGGCAGGTGCGCGGCATCGCGCCACACGACCCAGCCCACCCCCAGCGGCGCCAGGCCGAATTTGTGGCCGGACGTATTGATGGAGACCACGCGCGGCAGGCGGAAGTCCCATTCCAGGTCCGGCGCGCAGAACGGCGCCAGGAAGCCGCCGCTGGCGCCATCAACGTGAATGGGGATATCCAGCCCGGTATCCTTCTGCAGCTTGTCGAGCGCATCGTGCACGGCCTTGACCGGCTCGTAATCGCAAGTAAAGGTCACGCCCAGCGTGGGCACCACGCCGATGGTATTTTCATCGACACGCTTGAGCACTTCTTCCGGCGTCATGATGAGGCGGCCGTTTTCCATCGGGATCTCACGCAGCTCCACATCGAAATAGCGCGCGAATTTATGCCAGCAAATCTGCACCGGGCCGCAGATCAGGTTCGGTTTGTCAGCCGACTTACCAGCCGCCAGGCGCTTTTTGCGCCACGCCCATTTGAGCGCCAGGCCGCCCAGCATCGCGGCTTCGGACGAACCCGTCGTCGAGCAGCCCATGGTATTGGCCGCATCGGGGGAATGCCACAGATCGGCGATCATGTGCACGCAGCGCGCTTCGATCTCAGCCGTCTGCGGGTACTCATCCTTGTCGATCATGTTCTTGTCGATCGACTCATCCATCAGTTTATGGATTTCCTCATCGACCCAGGTCTGGCAAAACGTCGCCAGGTTCTGGCGCGAGTTGCCGTCCATCATCAACTCGTCATGCACGACCTGGTAAGCATGCCGGGGAGCGTGTTCCTTGGCGGGAAATTTGTACTTCGGCATGGAAACCGACAGGTCTGTGGCGGCATAAACGTCATCCAGCAGCGTTTCACGCACCGTATTTTTTTCATGCAAAGGCATAGCAACCTCTCAGCAAAATGGATTAAAGATACCTGCTGCCGAAAATCTCCCAACCCCTGAGGCCGGGTACAGCGACAACGGCCAGCGGACTACAGCAACCCAGGCGTCGCAGCAGGCGCGCAACGCGCCCCTCCGGCCCTGGATACAACAAGGGAACTACAGGGAACTCTTGTAAATCTTGCCATCCTTCATAATCAGCCGCAATGACTGCTCAGGCTGCGTCAGGAAATCCAGATTGGCAGCCGGATCCCCATCGACCACCAGCAGGTCGGCCATCGCGTCCTGCGCCAGCACACCGACCTGGCCGGGATAGCTGTTACGCGCGCCCGACATGCCCACCAGCTCGCCGTTCTGGCCGGTTGCGATGCGCAAGGCCTCCAGCGGCGCATAGAAACGCGTCATCTTGGCCAGCATGTGCCCGTGGCGGGGCAAAGTCTCAGGCGAAAAAAGGATATCCGTGCCCCAGGCCGTCTTCACTTTCAGGTGCTGGGCGAACTCATAGGCGCGCACAGTGCCTTGCGCCACCATCATCTGCTTGGCGTGGCTGCGCGGGTCTGCGTGCGGGTTGGCATCCTCATCCCCCAGGAAGGGCTGCAAACTCCACCAGACGCCGTTATCGGCCATCAGCTTGGCCGTTTTCTCGTCGGTCAGCTGGCCATGTTCAATGGAACGGACGCCTGCCTGTACCGCGCGCTCTATTCCGGCGGCGGTATAAACGTGCACCATGACGTAAGTGCCCCAATCCCGCGCTGCCGCCACCCCGGCGCGCAGTTCGGCATCGGTGAATTGCAGGCTCTCCAGCGGGTCGTAAACCGAGGTCACGCCACCGCCTGCCATCATCTTCAATTGCGACGCGCCCAGCATCAATTGTTCGCGCGCGCGGCGCAGCACGGCGTCCGCCCCGTCGGCCAGCACCGACATGCCGGCACGCTCGCCATGGCTGGGCAGGCCCGCGTTTTCCGTGACGTCATAGCGCATGCGGAAATCCCCATGGCCGGACGTCTGGGAAATCATGGCGCCCGACGGGAAAATGCGCGGCCCGAACACCACGCCCTCGTCAATGGCGCGCTTGAGCGCAAAACTGGGGCCGCCAGCATCCCGCACTGTCGTGAAACCGCGCATCAGCGTGTTCTGGGCCTCTCGGGCCGCCACCAGATGCAGGAAGGCCACATCGGCCGTCATCGCTTCGAGTTCCGACACGCCGCACAACGTCGAATGCCAGTGCGCGTCGATCAGGCCAGGCATGACCACCCGGCCCCCACAATCTATGACTTCGACATCGTCACCCAGCGCATCGCCGGCAGGAACGATAGCCTGGATGCGATCCCCGGCGATCCGGACATTCACCCCGTCACGCAGCGCCGCCGTGGTGCCATCGAATAAACGCAGGTTGGTCAGGACGACCGGGCGCTGGCTTTGGCGGGGCTGATCCGAAAAGGCGCTGTCCGCGCGGAACTTGAGAAAAGGCGTGGCAGCCGCCGCCTGGCCTTGCGCTGCCAGCCGGTACGTCAGATCCGCAGCCATGCGCCGGTACGCCCAACGCGCCACTGCCCCGACACAACCGCACCGGCAAGACCCGGGATGAGGCGCAAGGCCTGCCCGCTTGCTGAGTACGGAAGGCCTGTGCCCATTCACCGCATGCGACAAATACATCCGCCCTGCTCCTTATCTATTGCCGGCTCTGCCATGCAAACCTCAATGACTGTTAATTCAGGAGGCGCCAGACGCGTTACCATGCCTGCGCCACTGTCAAAATCGCTGCGCCGACGATGCGCCATCCGCTGTTTGAAACCCCTCATCTGCCGGCTTCACCGCGTAAAACCTGGCTCACAGCGTAAAACCTTCCGTCACCGCTTATTGCAAAATCTGACATCTTCTCCAGCTTATCCTTTATTACCTCGAAGTATCTTGACAGATTGTTTCAGCGCCCCAAAGACCACGCTTCATGACGCAGCCCCCCTGTTCCCGCCCCCTCTCCGCCCCCCAGGCCACGTCCCTGCTGCAGCACTATTCTCTGGAAATGACGGCCCGGGAAGCCCCTGCCCTGGCCGCCATACGCTCACTGGCCGTCCCGGGCACGCCGCTCAACATTACCTTTCTGCCTAACGAACAGGATCAGGCCCGTTTGCAGGCCGCAGTGCAGGCGCATGCGCAGGGCCTCTTGCCCGTGCCGCACCTCGCCGCCAGGCGCATTCCGTCCGAAACCAGCTTGCGCAGCTACCTGGCACAGCTGCGCGAACAGGCGGATATCCAGCGCGTCTTTGTGATTGCCGGTGATCCTCCCCGCCCCGCCGGCCCGTACCAGGACGCGCTGGCGCTGATACAAACCGGGCTGCTGGCCGAATACGGCATCCGCCATGTCAGCATCAGCGGCTACCCGGACGGCCATCCGCAAATCCCCGCCGCGCAGCTCTGGGCTGCCCTGCACGACAAGCATCGGGCATTAACGCGACAGGGCCATGACTATGAAATCATTACCCAGTTCGGTTTCGACGCCGCCCCTATCCTGGCCTGGCTGGAACGGCTGCGCGCGGAAAGCATTACGGCCCCGGTGCGTATCGGCGTCCCGGGGCCGGTCGGGGTGCACAAGCTGCTGCGTTACGCCGCCACCTGCGGTGTCGGCGCCTCTGCTGGTATTCTGCGTAAATATGGCGTTTCATTGAGCCGCCTGTTCGATACCGCAGGCCCGGGCCTGCTGCTGCAGGCGCTCTCCGACGGTCTGGAGCCAGCCCGCCACGGCATGGTGCGGCTGCACTTCTTCCCGTTTGGGGATATGGAAAGAACCTTGCGCTGGATTCTGGCGCAAACAGCCTGAGGCGGCTGCCTATGGCACTCGCGGCATCCGCCGCACCCGCAGCGCCCGCAGCCCTGCAACAGCCGCAGAAGACCAACAGCGCACCGCGCATATGCCCGCCAGCCGCCCCGTTCCACCACGAAGGAGACAACAACATGACACAAGCCCCCCTTTCCCCCCTGGATCAATTGCTGATCAAAACAGCCTGCCGCGAACTGGTGCTGCACACAGCCGCTCTGGCCGACCAAGGGGATTTCGCCGCCATGGCCGATCAGTTTTCTGCCGCCGCCATCCTGCAACGGCCAGGCGGCGAGCCCCTGCAAGGGCGCCAGGCCATTCTGGACTCTTATCTGAGCCGGCCAGCGGAACGCATCAGCATGCACCTGATTCTTGGCACCCGTTTCACCCAGGTCAGCGCCAGCCAGGCCCAGGCCATCACGCAGGTGCAACTCTGGAATGCGCTCTCCACCGACAGCCCCGGCCCGTTCGGACGCCCCGCGCGCGGGCGGGAACTGGTGGGTCATTTTCAGGACGAATTCCGTCTGGAAAACGGCACCTGGAAAATTCTGCGCCGGGCCGCGGGTTTCGACCTCTTCCTGGATATTCCCTGACCCACAGGCGGGCGCACACCGCGCCGCGACTGGCGCCCCATGCAACAAGCCCCTGATTCTGCTGACAGAATCAGGGGCTTGTTTGATTGCCGGCGGTTTCCGCAGTCGTTCAGGAAACCGCCATGCGCGCCGGCATCAGACGGCGGCGAGGGCTTGTTCGAGGTCGGCGAGCAGGTCGTCGATGTGTTCGATGCCGATGGACAGGCGCACGGTTTCTTCGCGCACCCCTGCCTTGGCCAGTTCCTCGGGGTTCAATTGGCGGTGCGTGGTGGACGCCGGGTGAGTGGCCAGCGACTTGGCATCACCGATATTGACCAGGCGCGTGAACAGCTTGAGCGCATCCTGGAAACGGGCGCCGCCATCCCGGCCGCCCTTGACGCCGAAGGTCATCAGGCCAGGCACGCGGCCCTTGAGGTATTTCTGCGCCAGAGCGTGATCCGGGTGATCTTCCAGGCCAGCGTAATTGACCCATTCCACCTTGGGGTGCTGCTTCAGGAAACGGGCAATGGCCAGCGCGTTATCCACGATGCGGTCCACACGCAGCGCAACGGTTTCGATGCCCTGCAGGATCAGGAAGGCATTGAAGGGCGAAATGGCAGCGCCGGTATTGCGCAGCGGCACAACGCGCGCGCGGCCGATATAGGCTGCCGCGCCCAAGGCTTCGGTATAGACCACGCCGTGATAGCTGACATCAGGCTCATTCAGGCGGCGGAAGCGTTCTTTGTGCTCGGCCCAGGGGAACTTGCCCGAGTCGATGATGGCGCCGCCCAGCGAGGTGCCATGGCCCCCCAGATACTTGGTCAGCGACTGCACCACGATATCCGCGCCGTGCTCGATGGGGCGCAGCAGATAGGGCGAAGGCACCGTATTATCAACGATCAGCGGCAGGCCATGGCGGTGCGCGACCTCGGCAATGGCGGCGATATCGGTAATGTTGCCTAGCGGATTGCCCACGGACTCCACGAAAATGGCCTTGGTGCGGTCGTCGATCAGGCCTGCGAAGGAATCGGGGTCGGCGCCATTGGCGAAGCGGGTCGTAATGCCCAGCTGCGGCAAGGTATGCGCGAACAGATTGTAGGTGCCGCCATACAGCGTGGAGGCCGAAATGATGTTGTCACCCGCTTCGGCGATGGTCTGGATGGCATAGGTCACAGCAGCCTGGCCCGAGGCCAGCGCCAGCGCGGCAATGCCGCCTTCCAGCGCGGCGACGCGCTGTTCCAGCACATCATTGGTGGGGTTCATGATGCGGGTGTAGATGTTGCCCTTGACCTTCAGGTCAAAGAGATCTGCCCCGTGCTGGGTGTCATCAAAAGAATAGGCAACCGTCTGGTAGATGGGCACGGCCACGGCATGCGTGGTCGGTTCCGGCGTATAGCCGGCATGGACGGCAATGGTTTCAAACTTCCAGTTTTCGGACTGCTGGCTCATGAAGGATAGTCTCCGGTCGATGCGAACACGGCTGCCATCCCCGCCTGACTCTGACAGGTTTTCAGGCGGCAGCGGCCGTACAACTTCGCATCTTGCTCAAAGCCGGGCCAGATGGCAACCGCAAAGTGCCATATATGTTCATAACCGATGGTGATTAAAGCCAGGCTATCCCAAAAGTTACGGGCATATCACCTGCTATCCCTGCCATGCGCGCGCCGTGTGGCAGCGCCTGCGTTCAGGGCGCTCAGGGCGCTCCGTCCGCGCCGCCGGCTGCCTGCGCGATGCGCTGCAGGCATTCCCTGGCATCACCATGGACGATCTGAATCCGGCAGGCCAGCATCAGATTCAGCGGCAAGCCGAAATCCTCGATCACAAACCCTTGCGCGTCCGTCTGCCGTCCGGCATCGTCGCGCTGCCCGGGAATCTGCGCCAGCAAAGGCTCGCGCTGGCTGGTATAGCCCCAGACCGGCTTGCCTTGCGCCACGGCGTAACCTGTCTCGAATACCGTGCCCGAATCCGGCTCATGGCCGCGGAACGGATTGAGATTGGCCATGACCATATCGGCCGAGTCGATCAAGGCCAGGTTGGCGGCGCAAATCCATTGCGCCAGCGCCAGACCTGATAAATCCTCGGGCGCCTGGTTATCGAGCGGGTACAGCCCCTCCAGGCCCAGGTCGGCACAGGCCGCCTTGAGGCTGGCGCCGTGAACCACGGCGTCGGAACGGAACACATCGAAACCTGCGAGATAGATTTTCATGCTGGCTGCCTGATACCGCCGGGCCGGACACGGCGTGCCCCGGCGTCATACGATCAACAGTCTGCGATCAACGATGATGGAAGTTGCCGGCGGGCCGGGGCGGCGCGCTGCGTTCATCCTTATGGCGGAAATTGATGCGGCCCTTGGTCAGGTCATACGGCGACATTTCCAGCGTGACGCGGTCACCGGCAAGAATACGGATACGGTGCTTGCGCATACGCCCGGAGGCATAGGCAGAAACCTCGACACCATTGTCCAGCGTGACGCGATAGCGGCTGTCCGGCAGAACTTCACCGACGACACCGTTCAATTCAATCAGCTCTTCCTTGGCCATGGCAGGACTCCTTCAGAAATAAAACGACTGCGACTGGCGCGCGGTCGGCGCAGCCTGTTCCAGGCATCAACGGCAAATACAGTGTCCGGCCAGTCGCAACAGGATGAAAGGCAACAACCCTACACCCGGCTCCAGGCCGTCACAGGCAGTAGAAAATGGAAACACGCCGACACCATAAGCTGGCGGACCGGCGCGGCTGGCAAACCCACGCGTGCGGCAACATACCGCTGTCTGGTCGTCGCGGCGGCGCAGTCGCAGGCAGCGCTGCCGGAACACTAGCCGAACGCATCGCAAGAAATACCCAGGGACTGCTCGCAGGCTGTATCCAATCCCCCTGGATGAGCCAGGGGATACAGGCGGCGCCCGGGCGAGCGATGCTCGATCAGACAAATAGAATGCTTTTCAGGGTAACACGGCCACGCGAAAAGAGCCAGACCTTGACCATCCAGGGCTGGCCCGGCCACGCGCCTGCGCGCGCGGCTCAGGCCAACACCATCAGGCCTGCGGATGACGCCGGCGCCATCCCAGCGCGGCCAGCAGAGGCAGCAGCCCCAGGGCCAGGGCGCCGCCGTTGCCGCCATCGGGCTCGGACACGGATGCGGCCACGACGACCCGTACGGAGGACAAGGCATTGCCGCCTTCACCCGTGCAGCGCAGCGTGTAGTTGTGCTCGCCTTCGGCGGGCTGGATCGACACCTCGCCCGCAACCGCCTGTTCGCCGCTCCACGCCCCGCTGGCCTGGCATTGGGAAGCATCGCGGACACGCCAGCGCAACACGGTAGCGGCACCCGGCTCCAGGCTGACCGCATCGGCCGCGAATTGTTCGATCACCGCAGGCAAGGTGATGCGGGCCTGCACGCTGGCATTGGCATCCGCCCCCACGCCCCGGCAATCCAGGCGGTAGGTGTATTCGCCGCCGGCAGACGGCGTCAGGGTTTCGCTGCCGCTGCCAGGCTTATCCCCGCTCCAGTCACCGGATGCCGAGCAGCCCAGGGTATCGGCAGTTTTCCAATCCAGGGTGATGCTGCTGCCCAGCGGCGCGACGACCGGCGTGGCAGTGAATGACTGGATCACGGCATCGGCAGGCGGCACGACTTCCACTGTGGCGCTTTCCTGCACGCTGCTGCCGTCATGCCCTTCGCAACTGAGCGTGAAGGTGTTGAATCCGGGCGTGACCGGCGTGATCACTTCCGTGCCGCTGCTGCCCCGCTCGCCCTGCCAGGCACCGCTCGCGGTGCAGGCCGCGATATTGCTGGCCGCCCAGGCCAGCGTGGTGTACTGGCCCAGGTCGATGCGGTCGGGCGCGGCGCGGAACAGTGTGATGACGGGAGGATCGGCGGGCGGCACATAGCCAGTGTCCACAGCATAAACGGTGCCCAGGTACTCCCCGCCCCACTGCCCGGCCGTATTGCCATACAACTTGCCATCGCGGCCCAGCGTCAGGTTAAAGGGCGTCTTGCCGTCCACATCCGCCTTGAAGGCATGCAGAGACTCAAAACCGCCGTTTGCCTCATCCATCCGGGTCGTGACGATACGGAATAGCGTCCCGTCGCCATGGGCGCCGCCCGCAACCGTCGTGCCATAGATATTGCCATCGGGCCCGGTCACCAGCCCGCCCGCTGCAATCTTGCCATCCTGGCTGGCCGCATCATCGAAGCCATGCAGGATCTGGAAACCGGTGCCGTCCTTGCGGATGCGGTACAGCGCGCCATTGTCATGCGGCCCCTGCATCGAGGTGCTGCCGATCAGCCAGGCGCCGCTTTCCGCCAGGCCTGCCGCGTTGCGTGGGCTGCCATAGTCAGGAATGGCAGACCGGTATTGGGCAGGCTGCCCCTGCTCGGCGGTGAAATGATGCAGCACCTGGAAATCCGCCCCATTGGGCCGCAGACGGAAAATCGTGCCCAGGTTGTTATCCCCGCCCTGGCCAGCCACGCCATAAAGCCAGCCATCCGAACCAACGATGACTACCGCCGCGTTGCTGCCGGTCGCCGGGTTCATCTGATGCACAACCGTGAAAGCCGATTGATCCGCCGACAGGCGTTTGATTGCGCCTTCGCGCAAACCGGTGCCGACGGAACTTCCGCGGTCCAGCACATACACGTTGCCGGCGGCATCCACCGCCATATTGCCTGTTGCCTGGCTGATTTTTGCGGGCCGGTCCGCCTGGGTCGGCGCCAGCACTTCCGAGGCCGTGCCGCCCTCACCGAAACGGAACATCAGCCCCATGCTGGCGCCGCCGCCGACATAAGTCGCGCCGTAAATATTGCCATTCTGATCCGCGACCGTGGAGGTCGCCATATTCGGCAAGCCATACTGATGCGTCATGATGCCGCTGGGCAGCGCGTATGTCTTGTAGCCGCTGCCATCAACGGCCATTTCCCAGACCAGCCCTTCGGCCAGGCCATGCAGTTTGCCGTCGCGGCCCAGATGCACGCTGCCGACCGTCTGCGGGGCGCTGCTGTCATGCTCGAAGGTGTGGAGCCGCGTGACGCTCACCTGCTGCGCCTGCGCCGCCCCGGCCAGCCATGCGCAGGCGGCAAGCGCGGCGCAGGCAATGCGTAATCTCGTCATATCAATTCCCTGTCTATATTTACTCGGACCTGCGGCCGCTACCGGCGTAGCTACCGGCGCGGCTACCGTCGCGGCTCTCGGCCAGCGGGCGGCGCTGGCCTGCCAGCCCCAGCAATGCCAGCAGCAGAACCGGCCAGGCCTGCGCGCCCCCGCCGCCATTGCCCGCTTCGACATGCTCACCAGTCGTGGGCACCACATTCAGATGCTGGGTCGCCGTGAAACGCTGCGCCGGTTCAGCGGTATTGCGGCAGGACACAACGTAGCGGTACTCCCCTGGCGTGGCAGGCGTCACTTCCAGCTCGCCGCTGGCCGGGATCGCGCCCGGCGCCGGCCAGTCGCCCCCGCCTTCGCAGTCATCCGCCTGGACCGTGGCCCAGCGGAATTTGGCCCATTGGCCCGCCACGATAGTGTGCGGCTCGGGGAAATTCACGACGGTGCTGCCCTGCTCTCCCGACGCCACCAGCGTGAAGGTCAGCATCGGCGCAATGGCGTCGCCAGGCGTCACAGCGAAGAGCGTTCCCTGGCCGAAATCGCCGCCAGCGTCGGTCACGCCATACAGGCGTCCGTCCGGCGCCAGCGTCAGGCCGCCTCCCGGCGCCTCCCCTTCCATCAGCTTGCCGTTGGACAGACCGGCCAGCATATGGATAACTTCGTAGGTGCCATCGCCCTTCAGGCGAAAGATGGAACCCGTCCTGCTGGTGGCGCTGGCCTGATTCGCCCCGCCGCTCGGAAACACGCCATAGAGATTGCCATCCGCGCCCGGCGTCAGCCCGATGGGCGAGCTGCCGCCGCCAGGATCATTGACCGGCAGGACATAGTCGGTCTGCACCATGCGCCGTTCCGCCGCGATATAGCGGTTGAATGTCGCGCCCGCCTCGTCCTTGCCGGCATGCAGCGCATTCAAATGAGTGAAAACGAGGTCATCACTGCCTGCCTGGCGGTACAGATTGGTGATGTAGTTGCGCCTGTCCGTGCGCGCCAGGCGGGTCAGCACGCCGGTATGGCGATCTACCGCATACAAGGTATCGCCAGCGTTCGCGACGGCATGGTTGCCGACCTCGTTGCTGAACGCCCCGAACAAGCGATTGCCATCTTCCGACAGCACCAGCGTGCCGCCCAGCCGGATAGCGCCGAGATCCAGGACGGGGTCACGTTCCAGCGTATGCAGCAGCCGCACACCTTGCTCTGGCGCAAACGCGAAAATAACGCCATTGCCAGCCGCCCCGCCGCGCGCCGTGGTGCCATAGAAATTGCCGTCCGGCGCAAGCGTCAGTACAGATTGCGGATAGCTGCCTACCGGGCTATCGGCGGCGGCAGAGAACGAAAATACAGTCTCTATGCCCTGGCCGGGCCGGTAGCGCAGCAGTTGGCCCGCCTGCTCCGCGCCACCAAAGAACGTGTTCCAGTACCAGTCGCCCCGGGCGTCTTCCACAGGCGCCGAACACACCGACCCGAAATCAGAGCTGCGGCTGACAGGCAAGCCGCCGCCATTGGCCTGGACACTGCCCAGTTCTTCATGAATGCCGCTGGCGGGATCGTGCCGATACAGGACGCAACTGGCGAGATAACGGGTGCCGCCATTCACGCTGCCGGAAAATTTGAGCTTCAGCCCGTAGAGTTTGCCGTCACGCCCCAGTGTGGGGGCCAACGAACCCGTCAGCGAACGGCTGGTGGACGTGCTGACGGCATCGAACTGATGGCGCACTTCGTAAACGGTAGGCGCCGCGCTGGCGGCGCCCATGCCGCCCAGCAACAGCGCCAGGCCCAGGCCAACAGCACGGCCGGGCCAACGGCAAAATGACAGCGTGTCATGCATGATGGGATTTCCTTGTTTGCGCATGCAATGCCGGATTCCGCCCTGCTGGCGGGCACCGGCACCCTGGCGCATGATCAAAAGTTATAGGTCAGTGAGCCCTTGATGCTGCGCCCAGGCGAAGGCAGACCATTGAAGTTCATGGCGCCGATGTAATACTTGTCAGCGATGTTCTCAACGCTGACGCCCAGGGTCAGATGCCGCGTGGCGTCATAGCTGCCAAACAGATCAACAATCTCGTAAGGTTTCCAGTACACGCCTTCGTTGTACTGGTTGGCATCGGTCATGCCGCGCCGCGTATCCGCGCGCAGACGCGCCCCCAGCACCAGCTTGCGTTCCAGCAAGCGAACCCCCAAGGTGGCGGCAATGCTGCGCTTGGGCGGAATGAAGGGCGTGGTGACATTGATATTGTCACGGCCCGGGTCACTGCTGCAGACCCCCGCGTCGCAGAACAGCATGCGGTCGAACTGATTGAAACTGAACTCGGCGAACAGATACCCCAGATCCAGCTGGGCCTGTAATTCAACGCCCCGCAACGTGGCCCGGTCGATATTGGCAAATTGGTACGAATAGGCGTAATCGGCGCGGTAGCGGAAAGCATTGCGCAGAATGTAATCGTCATAGCGCGAATCAAAACGCGCGACTTTCAGCCTCAGCTTGCCATCGCTGCGCAACCAGTCATCCAGAATCAGGTTCAGGCCAAACTCATGCGTGCGCGCCACTTCGGGCCGCAGATAGGGATTGGGCAGGTGATAAATGCCCCAGACCGCGCCGCCGCCCGCCGTTTCCGACAAGGTAGGCGCGCGCTGGCCTTCCGCATAGCGCGCGAAGAACTGCACGCCATCCACCGGGGTGATGCCCAGCGCGGCGCTGGGATTCACGCGCCCGCCGCTGCGGTTCAGCGACAGGGTGTTCACGCCCTGCCCCACATAACGCGAGGCATATGTGCCCTCGGAACGCAGGCCGAAATAGTCGGCGCGCAGACCGGCGTCGAGTTGCAGCCATTCGTGGTAGGCCAGGCTGGCCTGCGCAAACCAGCCGCCAATATTGCGCTTGCCGGTGGCCGTCAGGCCTTCACGCCCTATCCCGGTCCGCGGGTCGGTCGTCAAACCGCTGGAGTGCGTATCGGCCTTGTCCTGGTAGAACTCCCCGCCGACGTTCAGCGTCAGCAGATTGTCCTCACCCAGCGGCAGACGCGCCGTATTGCTGATTTCGGTGCCCACGGTATGCATGTCGTAATGCTCGCCGAACATCTCGTAGGACGTCCGGTTGGCCGCCCGCCAAACGTTGGCGCTGACATCCCACCAGGGGTTGTCCGCCGGGTTCCACTGATAGCGCAAGGACAAGGTATTGGCGCTGACATGCTGCTCGGGGAAACCCAGCTCTTCATCTGCCGCAGCGCCGCGCGCCCAGCTGACGAATTCATTGCGGTAATACGTCGCGCCGGCTTCCAGCTTGTGCGCCTCATTGAACCGGTATTGCGCCTTGAACAGGCCGGACACCATATCCTGGTGGGTCAGGGGCACCTCGCTGCTGCAATCGTCGATATCCTTGCCGCGCGAATTGCAATACGGATAGCCGCCCTCAGGCACGCTGCGCTTGCCGGTGTGATAGTTATCGCTCTTGCGGCGCGAAATGCCGCCGGTCAGTGCCAGGCCGCTCTCCAGACGGATGGCGCCCGCCGCCATGCCAGCCGTGTTGTAGCCGTTATCGCCGTGGATCACGCGCAAGCGTCCGCCATGACTGGCATCCCCATGAATCAGGTCGTCGGCGTTCAAGGTGCGCAAATTCACCACGCCGCCAGTCACGCCAGCCCCATACATGCCGCCGGCAGGGCCTTTTTCGATATCCACGCCCGCCAGCAATTCCGGGTCTATATAGACACGCGACATCTGCCCGCCATAACCTGCATAGTTCGACGCATTCTGGCGCGTGCCGTCAACCATCATATTGATGCGGCCCGGCCCCTGGATGCCACGGATATTGATGTTATTGATGCCAGGGTCCTGGTTGCCGTCCATGACATAGACGCCGGGCTCGCCCTGGAAAATATCGCGGGCGCTGGTCACGGGCACGCGGTCCAGCGATTCACGCGTCACCACACCGACCGACCCCAGCGCATAGAACACTTCATCCCTGGGGTCATAGGCGGCCCCAGTGACTTCCACCGCGCTCAAGGTGGCCACGCTGTCCTGCGGCGCCCGCCGCAGGGTGTAGCCATCGGCCGTCGGCACGGCTTCCAGGCCTGTGCCGCGCAAGGCCTCACGCAAGGCGGCCGGGCCATCCCGCTCGCCCTGCACTCCCGGGCTGCGTACCCCATTGACCAAGGCGGTGGGATACATCAGCAAAATGCGTGCTTCGCTGCCCAGGCGGGTCAGCACCTCAGCCAGTTGGCCAGCGGGAATGTCATATTGGCGTGGCGCCAGCACGCCTGCCGCCTGCGCCGCCACCGGGGCAGGCGCCAAAGGCACCAGCATGACCCACAACAAAGTTGTCAGCAGTGTGGGCCGCCAGACACGTGATATGACGCGAGCGCGGGTCGCCCGCGCCGCTTGTGAAGCTGAATCCATCGTCGATTTCCCTCGTTCATGGAAAATTTAAGAATTTGCGTTCTCATCTTCCATGCCACTCAACCCGGGAAAAAAGAAAACAGATTCCGGCTGCTGTTACAAAATAGTGCCGGATTGCCTGCTCAGACGCGGCGGTATGCCCTGGCCTGGCCGGCCGGCGCCGGCTGAACCCGAACCCAATAGCGGGTCCAGCGCCGCACTTCCACAGGCAGAACCTGCTGCAGCATCACCAGCACACGGTCAGTATTATCCAGGGGAAAGGTGCCCGACACGCGCAGGTGCGCCAGCTCCGGGGCGCAATCCAGTATGCCTGGGCGGTAGCGCGCCAATTCCTGGATAAACGCCGGCAAGGGCATATCAGCGGCCAGCAGCATGCCGCGCGTCCAGGCCGCATCCGTATCGGCAGCAGACAGTATCTCGCTGCGCCAATCCGGGGAAAACCACAGCAACTGCGACGCATGGATACGCACCGGCATGTCTGGCGCGCCGCTGCGGCGCACATCAACCGCGCCCTCCAGGACATGCAGCAGGGTCTCCTGCTCATGCCGCACAGTGAAACGCGTGCCGACCGCCTGCATTTCACCAGCACGGGTCCGCACGCGAAACGGCCGCGCCGGCCGCATGCTATCTGCTGCCGTCTCAACCAGCAACTCGCCATGATCCAGGGCCAGCAGCCGCTGCGCGCCATCAAACTGGACCCGCACCTGTGTCTGTGTGTTGAGCATCAAGCGTGAGCCGTCCGCCAAATAATGCTCGGTGCGCTGCCCGGTGGCGGTCTGCAAGCGCCCGCCACGGCCCGCCTGCTCGGAGAGCTGCCAAACCCCTGTTCCGGCGACGCCGACAGCCGCCACCGCCAATAGCTGCCGCCGCAGCGGCCGGGCAGGCAACAAAGCGGCGCGCCCGATGCCGGCAGGCAGGGCGCCGGTCTTACAGGTCAGCGCCTCGACCTTGCGCCACGCCATGGCATGGTCGGGGTGCGCATTCAGCCAGTGCTGCCAGGCCTCGCGCATGGCAGGCGTGCTTTCCGGGCCTTGCAGATCCACCAGCCATTGGGCTGCCTGCATGCGTACGGCGGCGGGAATGTCCGACATGGTGCAGCTCCTTTCCGTCTTGCGCTAATCGGCAAAGCTGCAATGGGCAATGGCGCGCACCAGGTCGCGCCGCACCGTCGGCAGCGACAAGCCCAGCTCCTGCGCAATCGCTGCCTGGGTCATGCCATCGACCTGGGCCATCAGGAAAATCTGTCTGGCCCGACGCGGCAGGCCATCCAGCAAGCGATCGACTTCCAGCAGCGTCTCCAGCACCAGAGCGCAGGCTTCGGGGTCGGGATGGCAAGGGACAGGCAGCGCCGCCAAGGCCTCCAGATAGGCCTGTTCCACCTTGCGGCGGCGCAGCATATTGGACAGCAAGCCCTGCGCAACCGTCATCAGGAAAGCACGCGGTTCACGAATCCCCGCCACCTGTTCACGCGCCAGAATGCGGACAAAGGTATCGTGCGCCAGATCGGCCGCATCAGCCGAACTGCCGAGTTTCTTGCGCAACCAGGCATGCAGCCAGCCATGATGATCGCTGTAAAGGGCGTGCGCGGGCGATGGGGCGGGAGCGGGCATGGCGGACCGGAACGACACCCGCCCAAGACATAAGCAAGTATCAAGAATGAAAATGAACCTCATTTTAGTGAATGAGGTCACTTAGCAGCAAGCCCTGCTTCACCTTCGGCGCCGGAATCTGCCCGCCAAGCAGCGAAAGTCAGCCCTGCGGGGCCTCTGGCGCAAATACAGCGTCCAAGTCCCTGGCTTCCAGCACATTCAGTGACCAGGCTTCCAGCTGCGCGCGGCTGGCCTGCTGCAAACGCTGCTGCACCGCCTCGGGCAGCGCGCCGAATTTGCGCTTCAGCTGGCCAGCCAGCAAGCGCGAGCAACCTTCCTGCAACCCTTCCTGGCGCCCCTTCTGACGCCAGCTGTAACTCCAATCCTGTGTATGGGCATTCATCATGGCGGATATCTCCTGGAGGTCTGTGCTGCGGGGCAGGCTGTTTGCCTGCGGCAAGGCGCGCGGCAACAGCACGTGGCGCATCCAGCTGCCCAGGACATGGCGCAGTTCCTGATAAGGCGGGGCGGCAGTCAGGCGCAGCAAAGTTTGCACCAGTTCCTGGGTCTGCTCAAGTTCCTGGCTGTGTTCCAGACGAAACAGAATTGCCGCCAGATTATCCCCCGGCAATTTGCCTTGCATCACCAGCGCGCCTTCATCAAGCAGCAGATATTTCATATCGGGCTGATAGGGTTGCAAGACGCGGGGAGCCCTATCCACCAGGTCTGCCACACGAGTGGGTTCGCGCCAGCGCGCGGCGCCGTTGTACAGCAGAATAGGCAACACCAGCGGCAGCTTTTGCGTGGCAGGCGCCGGACGGCGCAGCGAAAAATCTTCATACAGCAACGCGCTGTAGCCCATGAAGCGGATGCTCATGAAACGGTCTGGCCGGGACTGATGCTCCAGCATCAGCAGCAGATACAGTTCACAACCATCGCGCCGCCGCACGCGCCAGACCAGATCGCCTTGGCGGTCGCGTTGCTTGCCGCTGACATAATCAGTGGGCAGGGGCGCCAGGGAATCGAGGTCCAGCAAGGGGCGCAAGCCCTCGGGCAGAATGCCGTGGAACAAGGCGCGAACCATGTGCGGGCTGCTGAATAACTTGCGGTAGTGCTGGTCTTGCAGATTCATGAGGTGTCCCGGGAGCAGCCCGGACTGGCCTGACATCCGCCAAGGCTTGCCGTTTTGCAGCAATCTTGGCCCAGTCAGGCGCGCACAGGCAGGTGAGCAGGGACACTTAATTTATGCCTGAACCGCAGGCACAAGGGACGAAATGAATCGTTTTATCCATGGGTAAAAGCAGCCGGATACGCGGCACCGCGGCCGGCTGACGGCGCAAGCGGCAAGCTGCATAAGCAGCAAACGGCAAGCTGCAAACGGCAAGCGGCGGGCAGCCGTGAAGACGGCCGCCCTGCCCGCCTTACTGGAACGACACAGTGCGCGACGGATGGATATCCAGCGCGTTGTCTTCCCAGCCTTTCAGCTTCGGGTTGACCAGGTTGCGCGATGCGTACTCATAAATCGGCGCCACCGGCCAGGCTTGCGCCAAACGGGCTTCTGCCTGCTGCAGCAAACCGCGGCGGCGGGCCGGGTCGCTTTCCAGGTTGGCCTGCTCATACAGTTTATTGAACTCTGCATCGCTGTATGCGCCGTAATTGTTGGTCGGCGTGTACAGCAATTGCAGGAAGTTCTGCGGGTCGTCATAGCTGGACAGCCAGGCGGCCCGGCCCGTGTCGTAGTTGCCTGCGCGCAGATTGGCGTAATGCACATTGGCCTCGGCATTATTCAACTCGGCCTGCACCCCCAGCGGCTTCCATTGCGCTGCCACCGCAACCGCAATGCGCTGGTGCTCGCTGCCGCTATTGAAGCTCAGCCCCACTTTGAGCGGCTTGCCCGGCCCATACCCGGCCTGGCGCAACAGCTCCGCCGCGCGCTTGAGCCGTTCGGGATAAGGCTGCGCCAACACCTGTTCATACTGCGGCTCGTAATTATCCAGGCCGGTAGGCAGGAAGGAATTCAGCGGCAGCACGGCATTTTCCAGCAACTGCTGCGCAATGACCTCGCGGTTGATGGCCAGGCTCAGCGCCTCGCGCACGCGCGCATCGCTGGTGGGATGGCCATCGCGCAGATTGAATGACAGGTAGTAGCTGCCCAGGCGCGGCGACAAATGCGTGGCGGCCGGCACTTCCTGCTTCAGGAACTCATACTGCGACGCCGGATAATCGCGCAGCACATCGAGATCGCCCGCGCGGAACCGCGTAATGCCGCTGTCGCGATCTTCGATCGGGAAGAAAGTCACGCCATCAATCTTGACCTCGGCGGCATCATAGTAATTCGGGTTTTTCTTGGTATTGAGTTCACTGCCGGTCATCCAGCGCGTCGGCACAAAAGGCCCGTTGACGACAATATTGTCAACTTCGCTCCAGTTCTTGCCATGCTTTTCAATCGCCTGGCGCGGCAGCGGATAGAACACCGGCAGAACCAGCGTGCTGAGGAAATAGGTGGACGGCTCCTTGAGCGTCACTTCCAGCTTTTTGCCGTCCTCCAGCGAACGCACTCCCAGCGCCTCGGGCTTTTGTTCACCCTTGGCGATCTCTTCCGCATTGGCAATGGGATACAAACGGTGCGCGGTACTGACCGCATTCTGCGGATCCAGCACATAACGCCAGGAATAGACGAAGTCATCCGCCGTCAGAGGCGTGCCATCCGACCATTTGGAATCGCGCAGGTCAAAGGTGTAGGTTTTGCCATCGTCGGACAAGGTCCACGCGGTCGCAACGCCCGGCACAACCTTGCCCTCGGCCGACACTTCCACCAGCCCGGCAAACAAGTCGCGCAGCACGTCTTCTTCCCAGACGCCGCCGGTAATGCGCGTGGGGCTGAGCGAAGCCGGATCGCCGATGATGCCGACCTTCAGGGTTTGGGCCTGCAAGGGCGCGGCCATTGCCGCAAGCGCCAGCGACATGGCGGCCAGGGAAAAACGTTTCATCATTCACCTCGTGATCGCAGAAAGTTAGGCACGAGCCCGGGCTGATAGCGCCGCGCTGGGCAAGCGTTGATTAATGCATGGATGGCAAACGCCGGCCAATACAATTTCCGACTATCTATACCAGTCCTCTTTATAACTGGAATTCCAGCCAGACGAAAAAGCCGGTGCGCCTGCCATCAGGCGCACCGGCTCATTTGCCTCTGGCAAAGGGCTATTCCTTGCGTTCCCGCCCCAGGCCCAGATAGCTTTCTATCACCCTGGGATCATTGGCCAGTTCACGCGCCGGGCCATGCAGGCTGATCTCACCGGTTTCCAGCACGTAGCCGTAATCCGCCACTTGCAAGGCCGCACGCGCATTCTGCTCGACCAGCAGAATGGCAACACCTGTCTCACGCAGACGGGCGATGATGTGGAAAATCTCGCGCACGATACGCGGCGCCAGCCCCAGGCTGGGTTCATCGAGCATCAGCAGCGCCGGCCGCGCCATCAGCGCGCGGCCCACCGCCAGCATCTGTCGCTCCCCGCCCGACAGCGTGCCGGCCTGTTGCGCACGGCGTTCGCGCAAGCGCGGGAACAGCTCGAACACCTCGTCCAGCGTGCCGCGCCAGCCTGCTTCGCGGGCGCGGTAGCGCCGGAAGCCTCCTAGCAACAGATTGTCTTCCACCGACATGCTGCCGAACAGCTCACGCCGTTCCGGCACCAGCGACATCCCGGCCGCCACGCGGCGCTCCACCTGCCAGCCCGAAACATCCTTGCCGTCGTAACGCACCACGCCTGCGGCATGGCCGGTCTGCGGCAAGGCGCCCATCACGGCATTGAGCATGGTCGATTTGCCTGCGCCATTGGCGCCGATCACGGTAACAATGCTGCCGCGCGGCACGCTCAGGGTCGCCCCCGCCAATGCGCCGACTTTGCCATAGCGGGCCGACAGGCCGCTGACCTCAAGAATGGGCGCCGTACTCATTGCACACCTCCACTCGCCTGCGCGCCCTGGATTTCCTCGGGCAGATCGTCATCAATCCCCCCCAGATAGGCTTCCAGCACAGCCGGGTTCTGCTGCACCTCCGCCGGCAGGCCTTCGGCCAGTTTGGTGCCGAAATCCATCACCACCAGGTGATCGGTCAGGCGCATCACAAAATCCATATCGTGTTCCACCAGCAGGATGCTCATGCCTTCGCCGCGCAGGTTTTCCAGCACCTGGGCCAGTTCCTGCTTTTCCTTGTAGCGCAAGCCCGCCGCTGGCTCATCAAGCAGCAACAGCACGGGATCGCAGGCCAGCGCCCGGGCGATTTCCAGAATGCGTTGCTGACCCAGCGCCAGATTGCCAGCCTGCTCATAGAGATAATCACCCAGCCCCACGCGCTTGAGCTGTTCTGCCGCTTCATGCAGCAACCGGGCCTCACGCTCGCGGTCGGTATGCAGGGCCCCGGCCATCACGCTGACATCCGAGCGCAGGTGCGCCCCCAGCGCCACGTTTTCCAGCACAGTCATGCCTGGCAGCAACTGCACATGCTGGAAGGTGCGGCCCACGCCCATGCGGGCGATGGTACGCGCCGGCTTGCTGTCGATACGTTCCCCCAGAAAACGCACCTCGCCACGCGTCAGCGGCAGCACGCCGCTGATCAGATTGAAAGTGGTGCTCTTGCCCGCGCCATTCGGCCCGATCAGGCCCATGATTTCGCCAGCGCGCACTGTGAAGCTGATGTCGTTGACCGCGACCAGGCCGCCGAACTGCTTGCGGATGGCATCAACTTCCAGCACCACCTCCCCTGCACCGGGCTTGCCGCGCTGCGGCAGACGCTCTGCCGCTGGCGGCGGCGCCAGCTGGCGCCGCGAACGCGCCGCGCCAGTGATCTGATCCCACCATCCCGACAGAATGGGCCACAAGCCGTCACGGGCGTATTGCAGCATCAGGATCATCAGGACGCCAAAAACGATCATCTCGAAATTGACATTGGTATCCAGCAAACGAGGCAGCCAGTTCTGCAATTGGTCGCGCAGCAACAAGATGACCGCCGCGCCCAGGATCGCCCCCCAGACATAACCAGCCCCGCCGATCACCGCCATGAACAGGTATTCGATGCCGTAGTTCAAGCCGAAGGGGCTAGGACTGACCGCTCGCTGCATATGGGCATACAGCCAGCCCGAAATGCAGGCCAGCAATGCCGCCCAGACGAAGATCACAACCTTGTAGCCAGCCGTATTGACGCCCATGGATTCCGCCATGCCCGCGCCGCTTTTCAGCGCCCGGATGGCCCGGCCCGGCCGCGAGGACAGCAGGTTGCGCGTGGCCCATAGCGCCAGCAGCACGACCACCCAGATCAGGTAGTACATGTAGCGCCCATTAGCCAGCGACACCCCGAATACACTGATAGGTTCAATACCCGCAATACCGTCATGCTTGCCCAGCGCGTCAATATTGCCGAACAGGAAGTAGAACGACAGCCCCCAGGCGATCGTGCCCAGCGGCAGGAAGTGCCCTGACAGGCGCAAGGTAATCGCGCCCAGCAGCCACGCAATGGCGGCCGTCAGCAGCAAGCCCACGGGCAAGGTCAGCCAGGGTGACCAATCGTAGGTGACGGTCAGCAAGGCCGTGGTGTAGGCCCCGACGCCGACAAACGCTGCCTGCCCGAACGACGTCAGGCCGCCCACACCGGTCAGCAGCACCAGGCCCAGGACGACCAGACTGGCCAGGCCGATGTAATTGAGCTGGGTAATCCAGAATTCCGGGGTCGCGCCCAGCATGGGCAGCGCCGCCAGCACCACGAGGAAGATGGCAAGAAGAATGCGATTCATGGCCTTACTCCTCGTCGTCCGTGTGGTGGCTGGAAAGCGAACGCCAGACCAGCACCGGGATGATCAGCGTAAAGACGATGACCTCCTTGTAGGCGCTGGCCCAGAATGACGAGAACGCTTCCAGCACGCCTACCAGCAAGGACCCGGCCGCAGCGACTGGATAGCTGGCCAGGCCGCCGATAATGGCGCCGACGAAACCCTTCAGACCAATCAGGAACCCGGTGTCGTAGTACACCGTGGTGATGGGCGCGATCAGCATGCCCGACATGGCGCCGATGGCGACCGCCAGCGTGAACGTCAGGCTGCCGGACATATTGGTGCTGATGCCGACCAGACGGGCGCCCCGACGGTTGACGGCCGTGGCGCGCAGCGCGCGGCCATACAGCGTCTTGCCAAAGAATAGCCACAGCGCCACGATCAGCACTGCGCAAGTGCCAACCACAAACAGGCTCTGGGCCGCCACGGTCGTAAAGCCAAGATCCACCATGCCATTGACGAACGCCGGCGTGCGCCAGCCCTCGGCGCCAAAGAACACCAGCGCCAGACCGGTCAGCGCGAAGTGCACCGCCACGGACACAATCAGCAGCACCAACACAGTGGCTTCCGCCAGCGGCTGATAAACAATGCGATAGATCATTGAGCCCATGGGCGTCACCAGGGCCAGCGTCAGCAACATATTCAGCCACAGCGAGTTATCCAGCGCCGCGTAACTGAGGGTCAGCCACAGCAGTACTAGCGGAATCGCCAGAAACGTGAGGGCAGCCCGCCCCAAGCCGGCATAGTTGCTGGTGCGCACGGCGCGCAGCACTTCCAGGATAAAGGCAATGCCGCCAAGCAAAGGCAGCAGATAGGCAGTGCCCGGCACGCGGCCGTCGCCCAGCATGGCCAGCGTCAGTGCGCCGAATGCCACGAATTCGCCTTGGGGAATGAAGATGACGCGGGTCACCGCGAACACCAGCACCAGCGCCATGCCCAGCAGGGCATAGATAGCGCCGTTGACAATGCCATCCTGCAACAGGATCAGCGCAATTGTGGAATCCATCTAGAACCACCTTGGTGAAGCCCGATGGCCGGAAGCGTCCTGGCCACCGTGAAAACGGCGCGTCGGGCGGCAGCCCGCCCCGCCTTAACGGCAGCAGGGCAGGACAGACCGCGCGAACGCTTGCTGCCTTACAGATCCGGCTGATAAATCCACTTGCCGTCTTCAACCTTGACGATCACACGCGCACGCTCGTCAAAACCGGCGTGGTCGGTGGGCGACATATTGAAAACGCCTTGGGAAACCGGCAGGTTCTTGATATTTTCCAGGGCATCGCGCAACGCTGCGCGGAATTCCGGCGTGCCGGGCTGCGCGCCGCTCTTGAGCGCTTCGGGCACTGCCGCAACGATCAACTGGCCGGCATCCCACATATGGCCGCCGAAGGTGTTGGTCGCCCCGGCACCATGTGCCTGCTCATACGCCTGCGTGTAGGCCAACGCGGTCTGCTTGACCGGGTTGCTGTCAGGCAATTGCGCCGCCACCAGCAGCGGGCCGCTGGGCAGCAGCATGCCGTCGCAATCCTTGCCGCACACGCGCAGCACATCGTTATTCGCAGCGCCGTGCGTCTGGTAGATCTGGCCGCCGTAGTTACGCGCGCGCAGTTCCTTCTGCGGCAGCGCCGAGGGCGTGCCTGCGCCCGCAATCAGGATGGCATCCGGGCGGGCGCCAACCAGCTTGAGCACCTGGCCAGTCACGCTGGTATCGGTACGGCCGTATTTTTCGACTGCCGTCAGTTTGATGCCCTTGGCTTCCGCGGCCTGCTTCATCACATCCAGCCAGCCATCGCCGTAGGCGTCGGCAAAGCCGATGAAGCCCAGTGTCTTGACGTCAGCCTTGACCATGGCATCGGCCAGCGCCTCGGCCATCAGAGCGTCATTCTGCGGGGTCTTGAAGACCCAGCGGCGCTTGTCATCCTGCGGCTCCACAATCTTGGCGCTGGCCGCCACACTGATCATGGGCACCTGCGACTCCGCCGCAACGTCCACCATGGCCAGCGAACCCGGCGTCACGGACGTGCCCACCAGCACATCCACCTTGTCTTCGGACACCAGCTTGCGGGAGTTCTTCACCGACTGAGTGGTATCGGTGGCGTCGTCCAGCACAATCCATTCAATCTTCTGGCCGGCCACTTCCTTGGGCAGCAAGGCCACGGTATTGCGTTCCGGGATCCCCAGCGACGCCGCCGGGCCGGTGCTGGACACCGTGACGCCCACTTTCACTTGCGCGCTGGCAAGCAGGGGCAGGCTCAGGAAAATCGCGGCCGCAGCCGCCTGCATAGTGAATGGCGTACGCATGATTTTTGTCTCCTGTACCGGCTGTTTGAGCTTCTGTTTCCGAAGGCAACCGGCTGTTTTTTGATGTTGTTAATAGGTTAATCAGGCCCACCCCGTTTGGGAAGCAGTATTTGACGGAAAACCGCTCCATTCCTCCTATCGGAAACACCTAGATGGGATAAAGATGCGCCAGCAGGCCAACACTGGCAGGAATATGTATTTGCCAGGTTTTTCAGTTATTTATCATGCAGCCGCGCGGCAGAGGCATGCGTTCAGGCCGGACAGGACGGCCGGGTTTCGTTTTCCAGCCAGCTCAGCCATTGCATGGCAGATTCGCGTGAAGTGCCACACATTTGCGCCGCCGGCGCCAGCGACGCGCACACCTCGGGCCGGCCAGGCTGCCCGAAAATCATGCAGCGCTCGCGCTCATCAAGCTGGATGCAGCGGGTTCCCGCAGGCTTGCCGTGCGGCATGCCGGGAATCGGGCTGCTAATAGAGGGCGCGGTACAGCAGGCACCGCAATCAGGACGGCATTCCATCGTTAGTCCTTGTGGTTAGTTCTTGTGTTCGGTGAAATGGGCCGGCGCCTGACCCTGCCCGCCATCGCGCCAGAAGGCAGCAGCCAGCAAGGCCTGTGTGTAAGGATGGGCGGGCGCCGCGAAAATTTCTTGCGCGGGCCCCTGCTCCACGACCTCCCCGGCATGCATCACCATCAGCGTATCGGCCATGGCCCGCACGACAGCCAGATCATGGCTGATGAACAGATAGGACAGCTGGTAGCGCTGCTGCAAATCGCGCAGCAAATCCAGCACGCCCGCCTGGACGGAACGGTCCAGCGCGGAAGTCGGCTCATCAAGCAACAGGAACTCCGGCCGCAGGATGACGGCCCGGGCAATGGCAATGCGCTGCCGCTGCCCGCCGGAAAACTCATGCGGATAACGATTGCGCATGCCCGGGTCCAGGCGCACATCGGCCATGGCCTGGACAATCCGCTGCTCACGCTCGCTGCGGCGCAATTGCGGTTCATGCACCCGCAGCCCTTCGCCAATGATGTCCCCCACCGTCATGCGCGGCGACAAGGCGCCGAATGGATCCTGGAACACAATCTGCATGCGCCGGCGCAAGGGCCGCATGGCTGCAGGGCCCAGACGCGCCAGATCCAGATCTTCGAAGCGCCGGCTGCCCTGCGCCGGCAACAAATTCAGCAAGGCCCGCCCCAGCGTCGATTTCCCCGAACCGGATTCGCCCACAATCCCCACGGTTTCCCCCCGGCGCACATCCAGGCTGACACCCCGTACGGCCACGAAACGCTCTGGCCGGCGCCACAGCCCGCGCCGAATGGGAAATGTCACCGTGACATCGCGCGCCGCCAGCAATACTGGCGCCTCCGGCGCGACTGGCGGTTTGGTGCCGCCCGGCTCCGCCGCCAGCAGCATGCGCGTATATTCCTGGCGCGGCCGCGTAAACACCTGCGCGCACGGCCCCTGCTCGACCATCTCGCCGCCACGCATGACGCACACGGTATCGGCCACATGGCGCACCATGCCCAGGTCATGGGTAATCAGCAGCACCGCCAGGCCCAGCCGCTGCTGCAAATCGCGCAGCAAAGCCAGAATCTGCGCCTGCACCGTCACATCCAGCGCCGTCGTCGGCTCATCTGCCACCAATACCTTGGGGCCGCAGGCCAGAGCCATGGCAATCACCACACGCTGGCGCTGGCCGCCAGACAGTTCATGGGGATAGCTGCGATAGCGCCGCTCCGGTTCCGGGATGCCGACCTGCCGCAATAACTCCAGCACCTTGTCCCGCGCCGCCCGCCCCCGCAACGCCGTATGTTTGTACAGCGACTCACGAATCTGCAAGCCCACACGCATCATCGGGTTGAGCGCCGTCATCGGTTCCTGGAACACCATGGCAATTTCATTGCCGCGCAATTGCCGCATCCGCGCTTCCGGCAGCTTCAGCAGCAACTCGCCCTGATATTCGATCCGCCCCGCCAGCACGGCGCTGTCCGGCAACAGGCGCATGAGCGCATAGGCCGTCACGGATTTGCCTGAACCCGATTCGCCAACCAGCGCCAGCGTCTGCCCGGCACGCAGGTCAAAGCCGACCGAGCGGACCGCCTGCACCGGGCCATCCGCCGTGCTGAATGTCACGCCCAGCCCGCGCACCCGCATCAATACCTCATCGGCAGCCGCCGGGCCGGTCGGCACGGCAGCATCCTCGCGCCGGTTCGTCATGGTTGCTCCGGCCTCCCTCAGCGGCTGCGGGGGTCCAGCGCGTCGCGCAGGCCATCCCCGAGAAAATTGAGACAAAACAATGTCGTCGTCAGAAAAGCGGACGGCACCAGCAACATCCAGGGCGCGCGCGCCATCATGTCCTTGCCTTCGCTGATCAGCGCCCCCCAGCTGGTCAGCGGCTCCTGCACGCCCAGGCCCAGAAACGACAGAAAGCTTTCCAGCAGGATGACCTTGGGCACCGTCAAAGTCAGATAGATCATGACCGGGCCCAGCAGGTTGGGAATGATATGGCGCAGCACGATATCTCGGTTACGCACACCCAGCGCCTGCGCCGCCTCGACGAACTCCCGGCGTTTAAGAGACAGGGTCTGGCCGCGCACGATGCGTGCCATATCCAGCCATTCAACCGCTCCGATCGCGACATAGATCAGCAGAATATTGCGGCCGAACACTACCATCATCAGAATGACCAGGAACAGAAAGGGCAGCGAATACAGGATATCGACAAAGCGCATCATCAGCGTGTCCACCCGCCCCCCGGCAAAACCCGCCACGGCGCCATACAGCACCCCGACCACCAGCGCGACGATGCTGGCCACCAGCGCTACCGACAGCGACACCTGGCCGCCATAGAACGTGCGTGTCAGCAAATCCCGCCCATTGGCATCCGTCCCGGCCAGATGCCCGCTATCCCAGGAAGGCGGCGCCCGGAACGCGGACCAATCCACCTCATCGAGCTGCCAGCCGGTAAACCATGGCCCCAGCAAGCAAATCGCGGTAATCATGGCCAGCAGCGTCAGGCTGACCATGGCGGCCCGGTTGGCACGCAAACGCCGCCAGGCGTCATAGGCCAGGCTGCGCCCAGGCGGCGCCGGGGGCAGCACTTCGTCCTGACGAGCGGAATCATTCGCCATCATGTCCGTCAGTCCTCATAGCGTATTTGCGGATTGAGCCAGCCATACAGCAGATCCACCAGCAGGTTGAACAGCACGATGAGCACGCCATAAAACACCACGACCCCCATCACCAGCGTGTAGTCACGGCTTAATGCCGCCTGGACGAAATAGCGCCCGATACCAGGCAGGCCAAAAATCTGCTCGATCACCACCGAGCCCGTCACGATCCCCACCATGGCAGGCCCCATATACGACAACAGCGGCGCCAGCGCAGGCCGCAGGGCATGATGCAACACGACCTCAACCGCGGACAGGCCCTTGGCCCTTGCCGTGCGGATATGCGGGCTGCTCATGGTTTCTATCATGCTGCCGCGCATCAGCCTGGCGATATATGCCACCTGCGGAATCGCCAGCGCAACGACCGGCAGCAGGATATAGCGCCACTGCCCATCCCCCCAGCCGCCGGCGGGCAGCCAGCCCAGGGTGACGCTGAACAGCAGCGCCAGCACCGGTGCCACCACAAAGTTCGGAATGGCAATGCCCGCCAGCGCTACCCCCATGACCGCATGGTCGGTCGCACGGTTGTGGCGCATGGCCGCCCAGATGCCCAGCGGCACACCGCACAGCAGGGCCAGCGCCATGGCCCACAGCCCCAGTCTTGCGCTGACCGGAAAACCGGTAGCAATCAGGTCGTTGACGCTGCGATCGCGGTATTTGAAGGACGGCCCAAGATCGCCCCGGGCCAGATTGCCCAGATAGATGAAGTACTGCGTCATCAGGGGCTGATCCAGATGATAGGCCGCTTTCAGGTTGGCCTCGATTTCCGGCGGCGCCTGAATTTCGCTATCGAACGGCCCGCCAGGCGCCAGCCGCATCAGAAAGAAGGACAGCGTAATGACCAGCAGCAGCGTCGGTACGGCTTGCAACAGCCGCCTGAGAATATAAAGAACCATGTACGTCGCCTTGATGGAACCTGCCCAGGACATCAACCGCCCGTGGCAGCAGCCCATAGGCCAGCGCCTGGCGCTGATGCCCCCTGGTTGGTTTTCCCCGCCAGCGTGCCCTGGGCCACTTCTGCCTGGAAAACAAGGCCATTACACCACGAAGAGCCAAGCCCGCGCAGCGTGACGCCAACGGCGGGAAGCGCTGCGCATGGCAGCGCCAGTTGCCCCGCAGAATCTCGATAAAGTTCGATATTTAAGAGTAGTTTCCGCTAAAATAGACTAAAAAATGTGAAGAAAATCATAGGAAAACTGCCATGATCCCGCTCAGGGAAAAACATGCGCTGGTGCTTTTCTCCGGAGGACAGGATTCCGCCACATGCCTGGCATGGGCGCTGAACCGCTATGGACGAGTCGAGACATTGGGCTTTGACTATGGTCAGCGCCACCGTGTCGAACTGGACTGCCGCACACGTCTGCGCACCCAGGTCGCCAGCCTGAAGCCGGAATGGGCGGCACGCCTGGCAGACGACCATCTCTTGCCTGTGGATACCTTCCAGCATCTGGGCCAGACCGCCATGACTGGCGATGTCGCCATCACCATGCAGGCCGATGGCCTGCCGAATACTTTCGTGCCCGGCCGGAATCTGATCTTCCTGACCTTCGCTGCCGCCCTGGCCTACCGCCGCAACCTGAATGTCCTGATCGGCGGCATGACAGAAGCCGATTATTCCGGCTACCCGGATTGCCGCGACAACACCATCAAGGCTTTGCAGGTCGCGCTCAGCCTGGGCATGGAACGCCAGCTGACGCTTGAAACACCGCTGATGTGGCTGGACAAGACCGAGATATGGGAACTCGCCTGGCGGCTGGGCGGCGATACCCTGGTCGAAACCATACGCCAGGATTCCCACACCTGCTACCTGGGCACGCGTGATGCCTTGCACTGCTGGGGCTACGGCTGCGGCAGCTGCCCGGCCTGCACTCTGCGGGCGCGGGGTTATGTGCGCTGGGCCGCGCAGCACGCGCTGCGCTGAAGCGGCCTCCTGGCCGGGCTCAGACCGCCTCCAGTTCCACCCAATAACCGCTGATCAGTTCAGCCGGACGGTGCTGGGCCTGCACTCGCGCCGAGACCTCCCAGGCATCAAAACGCACGCCCAGGCCGGCATAGACGCCATGCCCATCGCCTGCTTCCAGCACCCCCGGCGTTTCAATGCCCTCGCCGGCACGGATGGCGCTGCCCGCACGGATATCATCGCCTGCCTTGATGCCCCAGCCTGAATCCAGGTAATCCTCTACCTCCACGGCGCCCCCGGCAATCAGGCCACGGGTGATTTTCAGCGAACCCGCCACGGCGATCCGGCCTCCGACCTTGACCCCTTGCTGGCACACCAGGCTGGCCTTGGCTTCCAGATCGGCCCCCACCTGCAGGTTGCCGCCGATCTGGGCCTCGCCCGCCACGGCCACATCCCACTGCGCCCGCAATTGCCCGCCGCACTGAAGCTTGCCGCTCACCTCCAGCCCCCAGCCCGCCTGCACGTCCCCGCCAACCCGCAAATCCCCGGTGCAACGGATGCCGCCCTCCGCGTTGACATCCCCCCCGGCCTGGATGATATCGGCACGAATACTGCCCTGGGTGCGGATGCCGCGGCCGGTACGCACAATCGCATCCACCTCGATGCCCTGCCGCACCACCAGCTCTCCCGCGAAAATCATCGCGTTGGCTTCCACCGCATCGACCTGGCGCACGGCATCTATGGGGCCAAATTGATCCAGCAGCCAGCAGGCGTCCTCGATGCGGTTGGCGGCGACCAGCGCATCCAGCAATTGCTGGTACTCCCCCTGGCCATTGTGATCGCGGATAAACCAGCGGTAGCCCGCAGCGCAGGGTTGCTTGGCCTTAACGAAATTCTTGGTGAGTTGCATGATGCCCGTGCTGGCCAGCCGTGTCCGTCAGACAAGGCAGCCATAGATGTGCTTGCGGAAAGACGCTGCCGCATTTGGCCATCAGGCCAGCGGCAGCGAATCAGGAGGGCAGCGCCTGGACGGCGCTGCGGCAAGAAACACACGGCGTATCAGCCGGGTTTGGCACGGGCAAAGGTAGAGCGGAAAGCCAGTTCCTGCGGGTCCAGCGGACGCCAGCGGGTTTGCGCAACAACGCCCGGCGTGAACCTGCCACGGCCGGCATAGCGATGTTTGAACGAGATCGTAGAGCGGCGGACCGCAAGCGCAGACACGGGAACCGGGCGAGGCGAAAGAAAAAGGCAAAAACGGGAAGCAGAAACCACACAGCCGCCAAAATTGCGCATGAAGGCAATGGGCGGCTGCTGCAGACTGCGGATATCTTAGCAGGCGTCAGGACGGCTTCACAAGAAAAGCCCGCCGCCAGGCGCGGCAAGCGTGGCAATGACGCCACTGCCGCCGCGCGCTTGGCGGCAGTGGCCCACGCTCTAATCAGGCTTCAACCTGGCGGTTGCCGCCGCGCAGGCGCTTCCACCATTTGGTCTGCGACACAATGGTGAACACCAGCGCCAGCAGAATGGCCGCCGACAACGGTGACGTCACGAAGCCCATCAGGAACTCGCCCGGATTTTCACCTGCCGACAACATGGCCTGACGATAGGAACGATCCATCAATGGCCCCAGCACCATGCCCAGAATGACCGGCCCCACCTGGAAGCCATAAATCTTCAGGAAATAGCCCAATACCCCAAAACCCAGCATCCAGTAAACATCCATCAGATTGTTATTGATGGAATACGCCCCTACCACTGACAGGACCAGAATGACAGGCAGCAAGATACGCTTGGGTGTCTCAACAACCTTGGCAAATAGCTTGATGCCGGATAGGCCGAAGATCAGCAGGAAGATATTGGCCAGTGTCAGGCTGCCCACCGTGAACCAAAACAGGTGCGGCGTTTCGATCATCAGCATGGGGCCAGGCTTGAGACCATGGATATAAAGCGCCCCGATAATAATGGCAGTCACGGCGTCACCAGGGATACCGAGCGTCAGCATGGGAATATACGCTGCCGGAACCGCCGAATTATTGGCAGTTTCAGGTGCCACAATCCCTTCGTAGGCGCCCTGACCAAACGGCACTTCAGGATTTTTCACCACGCGGCGCGCATGGTCGTAGGCCATCAGCGCCGCAATATCGCCACCGGCGCCCGGCAAGGCGCCAACACCGACGCCTATCGCGGAACTGCGCACCGTCAACGGTAAATACTTGCGTATCATTTTCCACGACGGAACAATCTTGCTGACATTCTGTTTGACCGTTTGCCCATGCAGATCATGCAGCTGCGTCAAGATTTCAGCCACCCCGAAAAAGCCTATCATGGCCGCGATGTACGAAATCCCGGCGGTCAATTCCAGACTGCCGAACGTGAAACGCGGCTGCGCCGTCAGCGGATCCAGGCCGACTGAACCGATCAGCACGCCCAAGGCGCCGGCAAACATACCCTTGGAGAGGGAACCGCCGGACAAACTGCCCACCAGCAACAGCCCCCAGGCAGCCAGCAACAAATACTCCCTGGGACCGAAATTCAACGCGAACTCGGCGACGACCGGCGCCGCAATCGCCAGCACGGCAATCGCGATAAAGCCACCAATCACCGATACCACCGTTGTCAGCCCGATCGCCAAACCGGCTTCGCCGCGCTTGGCAATGGGGTAGCCATCCAGGGATGTGGCGATCTGCGCCGGGCCGCCGGGAATATTCAGCAGAATGGACGCGCGCGAACCGCCATAGACGCCACCAAGATAAATCCCGGCAATCAGCACCAGCGCTTCATTCACGGGCCATTTGAATGTAAAGGAAATCAGGATGGAAACCGCCATCGTGACCGACAGGCCGGGAATGGCGCCAATATAGATCCCTGCGAATGTACCGATCGCTGCCATCATCAGCAGCTTGGGCTCAGTCCAGGCGATCAGAAAATATTGCAATGCATCGTTCATCTCAGATCCCTTGCAACCAGGTACCGGCCGGCAGAATGACGGAAAACAGGGTTTCAAAAACCACGTGAATCACACCCAGGAATACTGCCGGAATCAACAACGTCACCCACCAACGGCGGCTACCCAGCAATAGCATTGTGCAAGCCAGGAACAGGTACGAGGACAACAGGAAACCCAGGCGCTCCATCAGGACCATATAGGCCAGCATGGCCAGGCTGACCCAGAGCACGACCGACGGCAAAATCTTGCGGAAGAACTCCGCCGCAACCGGGCTGCTGTATGCCGCCGATGCCTTGAACGTGCGCCAGACAAAATGCAGGGCGCAAACCACCATCAGAAAGGCGGCCGCCATGGGGAAGGACCCGGCGGACGCCAGGGATTCAAAACCGGAAATATCGTAGGCGTGCCAAAGCAGAAAGGCTGCCAATCCCAACAGCAGGACGACAAATACCAGCTCGCCTGCCTGACGCTGTGCTTGTTGCTTCATCAAATATCTCTCTTTTCCGTACGCTCAGGCAAGGCGTCCGGCAAGTGTGTGACACACCAGCCGGACGTCCGCTTGCCATGCTTGCCGGAATGCAGGAGGGGCAGACCATCGCCTGGAGGAAACGGCCTGCCCGCGCCTGTCATCAGGGCTTGGGAATACCCAAGGCCTCGGGGCTGGTCTTGGCTGCGCCCACCGAGTCATACAGCCATGCCGTGGTGGATTGCCACTTGTCGAGGAAATCCTGGGCTTCCTGGCCGCTCAGGTTCAGCACTCGCGTTCCGCGGTCAGCGTTGAACTTCAGGTAGTCGGGCGATGCCGCTGCCTTGGAGAAAGCATCGGACAACTTCGCCTTGACGGCATCCGGCGTTTCCTTGCGGACAAACACGCCATAGAACGGCCCCCAGGGCAGATGGCGTTCCAGGCCATCGAGTGCGGCAGCTTCCGTCATCGGCGGGATATCGCCGAAGGGTTCGGTGCGCAGCACGCCCAAGGCCTTCAAGCGGCCCGCCTTCACATGTTCCAGCACCGCGCCGGAGGCAATGAAGCCGATATCGGCGTGGCCGCCCTGCAGCGCGGCAATGGCCGGGCCATCGCCATCAAACGGCACCAGCGTCGTTTCAAACGGCGTGACGTCGTTAATCATGGCGTTGATCGTGAAAGGCACCGTGCCTTGGCCTGCGATGTATTGCTTGATCTTCTTGGGGTTGGCCTTCACGTAATCGAACAGTTCCTGCGTCGTATTGGCCGGCACATTGGGATTGGCCACCAGCAGGATGGAGTCATTGATGGACACGATATTGATGGGCGTGAACTCGCCGAAATCAAACGGCGCCAGGTTCAGCACACGGTACAGCGCCTGCGGTTCGGCAGCCATCAGAACCGTGTAACCATCGGGCTGTTGCCGCAGCGCGAAGTTCGCGCCCACCGCCCCGGAACCGCCAGTCCGGTTCTGAATCACCAGTTTCTTGCCCAGCTCGTCTTCCGCCAGCGGCGCCAGCGCGCGCATGGCAACGTCCGTTGCGCCTCCGGCGCCCCAAGGCACGATTGCGGTGATATCCCGGCGGGGATAGTCGTCAGCCTGCGCCGGCGCAGCCGCCGCACCCAGAATACCGGCCAGCGCCAATGCGCCCAAGCAGCGTTTCATCATTGCCATTCCTCTTATCCCCTTTGCATGTTTGGTTTCATCGCCGCTTTTCCCGGCAAAATCGGAACCTGATTAATATTTGGAACTGGATTCTATTTGAAACAAGATTCACGAAATCAACCATCGGGGATTGCCCTAATTCAGGCCTCATTCAGGTGCTGAAAATGCAGCCTGATGATCGGCCGCCGGGCAAAACAGACAGCGCCCCCGCGCCTGACCAGACCGGGATGCCAGGCCCTGCCGGGGGTCATGCGGGGCCTGGCTGGCCGCCGCGCTTGGATTCTCGTTCTATTTGAAATAGGATGCAGTGCCAGAGCCATCCTTGTTATCCCGGTGGCCCGGGCCTTGTCCCTGCCCGCATGACCCACTTGCATACCGCCGAGCCGGATACGTAAGATGCCATGTCTCCGTTGCGGGACAGCCTTATTTGATAGGATCGTTGCACATGCCTCCCTCCCGCGACCGAGCCCTGCGAGTCGTCGAATTGCTGGCCCATTGTCCCGATGGACTGCCCATGTCGGAAATTGCGGAACGCCTTGCGATCCCCAAGACTGCCATCCACCGCTTGCTGGGCGACCTGCAGCAAATGGGGTATGTCAGCCATACGCATGATGGCCGCTTCTGTCTGACCATCAAGATCATTTCTATCGCGCTGGACTATCTGGCCGCCACCGGCCTGACGGATGCCGTGCAACCGCCGCTGGACCATGCCGCGCGGCAAAGCGGCGAGCTGGCGCGCCTGGCCGTCGTCAATCATGAAGAATTGATCTGGATCGCCAAAGCCCAGGGCGCCGGGCCTGGCCTGCGCTACGAACCCGGCCCGGGCTGCGTTGTAAACCTGGCCGCCACCGCCACTGGCCTGGCCTGGCTGGCCACCCTGCCGGAAGACCAGGCGCTGCGCCTGATCGCCATACAAGGGCTGACACCTGAACCCACGCAGGGGCCGCAGGCGCCGCGCTCCATCCAGGCCGTGCTGAAACGGCTGGAAAAAGTGCGTGCCCAGGGCCACGCCATGATGTTCGACTCCAATGAGAACGGCATGAGCGCGCTGGCCGTGCCTGTCTTCACCCCTGGCAGCCATCAAGCGCTGGGCGCCTTGTGCATCACCGGGCCGTCATTCCGGTTTACGCAGGCCCGCATGGAAGCACTGATCCCTGCCGCGCTGGAAACCGCCACGGCGCTCGGCCGGGCCAGCCGCGACTCTCCTCTCCTGGCGCGTGTCCTGATCTGAGCCGCCGCCTGCCCGCGCTCTGAAGCCAGACGCAAAAAGGCCAGCCTTCAAAGGCTGGCCTTTTTCATTTTGCAGAGCAGGATGCGCCAGCCGGGCTTACCGGCCAGCGCATCACTGATTCGCTCAAGCCTTGTCGGCGCGCGCCTGGGCAATGGCGGCGGCACGCAAACGGTCGTACTCATCCTTGGGCACGGGCTTGGCATTCGGATCACCCAGATCCTGGCTGCGGATCCGGTACGTTTCACGCGCCGTCCAGGCTGCCATGGCGGCAATCACCGTCACAGCAAAAGCGATGGAACCGACGATCAGCGGAATGCTGCGCGACTCGGGCGGCGCCACGATGGTGAACAGTGCGGGCAGCAAGGCCGAGATGGTCGTGCCGGTATTTTGCGCAATCGCCATGGCCGACACACGGGTACGGGCCGGGAACAGTTCCGGGAAGTAGCTCGGGAAGATCGCGTTGTAACCCTGGTACACCACGCCCCACATCAGCAGCGAGAACGTAATCGCCAGCGGCACGCTCTTGATGCTAATGGCATACAGGTAAGCGAAGGCCAGCAGACCGGACACCAGCGCACCGACGATAATGGGGGTGCGGCGGCCGATACGGTCGGACAGATTGCCCACGAACGGAATGATCAGCACCGCCAGGCAGTTGCCCAGTACCGGAATCCAGAGATACACATCCTTGGCGAAACCGATGCCATAGGCCGGCTGCACCGCGTATGCCGCACCGAAAATCGTGGCAATTACAGGGATGACGTTCATCAACGCCATGCAGGCCACGCGCAGCATATCGCGCCAGTAGTACTTGAAGGCGTCGATAACCGGCGTGCGCACCGGCGCGCCTTCCTTGGCTTCTTCGCGGAAAATCGGCGTCTCATCAACCTTGCGGCGGATGACGTAACCCATGATGATAACGATGAAGCTCAACAGGAACGGAATGCGCCAGCCCCAGCTATTGAAGGCATCTTCCGGCATATAGTGTGCCAGGGGCAGGAACACGGCAGCCGCCAGAATCTGGCCCACCTGCACGCCTTGCAGCGTGAAGCTGGCAAAGAAGCCGCGGCGGCCAAACGGCGAGTGTTCCAGAATCATCGAGCTGGCGCCCGAGATTTCACCGGCAACGGCAAAACCTTGCACCAGGCGCAGCAGCACCAGCAGCGCAGGGGCCCACAGTCCAACCTGGTTATAGGTGGGGAGCAAACCCACGGCAATCGTGGAGAAGCCCATCAGGAACATACACGTCAGCAATACGTTCTTACGGCCTTTCGTGTCTCCCCAGTGGCCCAGGACGAAAGCGCCGATAGGACGCGCCACATACCCGACACCATAGGTTGCCAGCGAAGCCACGATAGCGACTTTCGGGTCAGTGCTGGGGAAGAAGATCTGCGGGAACACCAGGGCCGCGGCCGTGGCGTAAATAAAGAAGTCGTAGTATTCGAGGACAGAACCCAGCCAGCCACTTGCCGTCGCGCGGCGGGTCTGGACGGCATGTTCGGTATCAATTTTTGTCATGTGTGCTCCTGTATTCCACCCTCTGAGAGAGCGGAGCTGCTGGTACGCGCCAGCGTCAACGCCCATTTATATGCCAGGCAGGGGGCTATCTTGCGCCCGGCAAAATCCAGAATGAAGTTCCTATTTCTGGATTTTTCCTTATTTTTGGAAATTGGAACTGGATTCTAGATCAAGAAACTTGCAAGCGCCTGAATCAGGGTCTAACAAAATCCACTATCAGTTATGCCGGGAAATCATCATCGCCTCCGCAGCCTGTGGATAAAAGTGTGAAGAACCTTGCCCGAAATGGGCCTGTCAGTCCGTACAGTACCCGCTCAGGCCATGACAGGCCAGCCATTTTCCCGGCCAGCGGCCAGCCGCTCTACCCATGCCGGGCCTGCTTGCCCTTCCGGCATGGAACGCGTCCCTCCTTCTGCGGGCGCCCCCCAGCATCATCATTCCAGTCTGACCAAAATCAGCAGGAAAGATCCATACGGGATTACACCAACCGCCTGAAAACCCGCATGAAATCTAGCCTTATTTCGATAAGGCGCAGGCATTCACTCCCCGGCAAGACATCCTTCCGGCATCAGGTCTGCGCCGTTTTTACCTGTCACCAGACAGCGCCGGGCGCTCACCGGGACACTCGCTCGCAGCCTTTTTAGCGCCCCGCCCGCCTGCCCGAAAAAGTTATCCACAGGCCTGTTGCAAAAACCAAGCAATACCTGCCTGAATTGTGGATAACCACTATTGCAGGCACAAAAAAACCAGCCCGTTTTCACGGGCTGGCCAGTGCAGACTATTCAGAAATGTGCTTGTCAGCGCTGCCGCACACCGCCGAAGACCAGGCCTGCCGTCTCTGCGGCATCCACGAAACCGGCCACCAGGTAGGCATCATCACCATCGGCGCCGCCATCATCTTCCCCGCGCACGGCAACCCCCGTCATCGTCTTGCCGGCATACTGGCAGCCGGCACTGCGGCCAAAGACCAGCTCGCCGTGGTAATAATGGTGCTCCGTATCCGGCGTGAATTTTCCTGAGTAGTCGCAAGAGGTGCCAGCGAGTGTGGTCTTGCCCTGGAAGCGGCCATCTGCGGCAACCGTGGCCTGCATCGACAAAACAGACGAACCCAGCTTCCATACCCCTTCGATTTCAGGCAGCGTCGCCTTCTTCTCATAGTCCGCGACATAGTCCAGCTTGAAACTGATCTTGCCGGCACCCGTCATCGAGCCAGAGATGGATTTCTTGGGCACAAAGCGGCTTTCCAGGGAATTGGTCACGACGGTTCCGCTGAACAGATCGAACTCCTTGAGCGTTCCCTTGGCCGTGTTGTCATCGGCAGTCACCTTGCCATGCAAAAGACGCAGGAAATCTTCCTGCACGGCAAAACCCCACAAGGTCCCGGAAGGTTCGATCAGCACGCCCAAATCCACATCCGCGCTCGTTTCGCCATCCCACATCCCTTGAACTGCCAGCGCCCCGCCCGTCTGCCCTTCTTCCGGGTCCGCGTCCGACGACGATCCGCCCCCGCATGCGGCCAACCATACGGTCATCAGCGCCACACCTAAGCTCTTGCTTGCCTTATGCATTTGTCTGTTCCTTTGGTCCACATCCGGCCCCCTATAGGCCGAGCGTCACTGCCCCGCAGCATACGGACAATACCCTTCCATATATTTAGATAGAATTAATTTAATACAATATAAACAAAGAACGGGCCTGCATAGGCAGGCCCGTTCTCAACATCACCCTAACAGGTGCTTA
>NZ_JBQEKA010000007.1:0-29952 GCF_052103615.1 Kerstersia sp.
GTTTCGTCGGTATTGGTGAAGTCGGCGCGCAGCTTGAGTGTGCCGGTGGCGGTATCTATACGGTTATCCAGCGTGCCCAGGGTGCCGCGCGCCAGCAGGGTCTGGTCATTGCGATCCCAGGCTTCCACCGCCAGCGTGGTGCCGCCATGCAGGGCGTCTAGCAGCCCGGGCAGGCGATTTTCCGGAATGGAAAAGACGACGGAAATCGGCTGCATCTGGGTGATAACGGCCAGGCCGGTGCTGTCGCTGGCGCGCACCAGGTTGCCTGCATCGACCTGGCGCAGGCCGATGCGGCCGGAAATGGGCGCGGTAATGGTGGTGTACGACAGTTGCAGGCGCGCATGATCGACGCGTGCCTGGTCGATGCGGATGGTGCCTTTGTACTGCTGGGCCAGCGCCTGCTGGCTATCGAGTTCCTGGCGGGCGATGGAGTCTTGTTTGAACAGGGTCTGGTAGCGCTGCAACTTCAATTCGGCGTTACGCAATTGCGCCGTGTTTTGCTGCAACTGCCCTTCGGCCTCTGATAGCGCGATGCGGTAGGGGGCCGGGTCGATACGCGCCAGCACCTCGCCTTGCTTGACGTATTGGCCTTCGCGGAAGGCCACGTCTATCAGCTCGCCATCGACGCGGCTGCGTATGGTCACGGTATTGAGCGGCGTGACAGTGCCGATGGCGCGTATCCATTCGCTCAAGGCTTCCTGGCGCGCGGGCGCCAGGCGTACCGGCGCGGGCAGGTTCCAGGTGGAAAAGCCGCTAGGCGGCGGGGCAGGCGGGGCGATAACGTAGCGCCAGAGCAGGGCGCCGGCGCCCGCCAGCATGGCGAGCAGCATCAGAAGCCGGAACAGGCGGTGGCGGGATGGGCGCGGCGGGCTCATGGCGGGGGGTGGGCCAGGGGGCGGAGAGGGAATCAGCCGGGAATGATGGCGCGGATGCCGGCAATGCCGTGCGCGCCGTGATGATGCGCTGTTTCCAGGGTATCAGGCGACTGGCCGCCGATGGCATACACAGGCAGGCCGGCATCGGCCAGCTGGCGCGTGAAGCCTTCCCATTCCAGCACCGGGCTGCCCGGGTGGCTGGCTGTCGGCTGCACTGGGCCGAGCACGGCGAAGTCAGCCTGCAGCCGGCGGGCATGCGCCAGCCCGACACTGTCGTGCGCCGAAATGCCCAGCAGGTGATAGGGGCGCAGGGCCGGGCGGGTCGTGGTGGCGCGGGCGTCGGCGGCGCGCAGATGCACCCCGTCGGCTTGTTGCCACCATTCCTGCGGGTGCACGCTGTTGACCAGCACCCGGGCGCCTGCCGCATGACAGCGCTCGCGCACGGCTTGCAGTGCGGCCAGCGCGCTGGCGTCGGCCGGGCCGCCGTTGGCCCAGCCCGGTTCACGGAACTGAACCAGCGCCAGGCCGCGCGCCAGGGCACGGTCCAAGCGCTGCAGATAGGCATCCAGCTGGTCTGTGCCGCCGATGGCGGTGACGCCATAAACGTCGGGCAGTTGCAGCCAGCGCAGCGGCGGGTAGGCCGCGGGCAGCAGTTGCGGCAGTTCCAGCGCGTCGTGCGGCGTGAACCAGCCCAGGGTCTGGTGTTCTTCCGGGCGCGGTTCGCCTTCCCAGTGTTCGACGCGGCAGAAGGACAGCCGCACCGTGGCATGGGGATATTCGTGAATATAGGTGACCCACGGATAGGAACGGGTCACTTGAATGCCCAACTCTTCCTGCAATTCCCGCGCCAGCGCCTGCAAAACGGTTTCACCGGCTTCTATTTTGCCGCCGGGCAATTCCCACCAGCCCGCCCAGCTTTTATCTGCGGGACGCTGGTCTAGGAGTACGTAGCCATCAGGACGTACCAGGACACCGACTGCAACATCAAGAATTCTTCCAGGCATGGGTATTCGGGGCTTTCTGTTTCGTGGTTGCTAGGTTGTGTCGCGGGCGGCGGCGCCGCCCGCGAGGCCAGGGCCGTCAGGCTAGGCGGGCCACCCAGTCGCGGGCGAACTGCCGTGCCACACGGCCTGAGCGCGAGCCGCGCTCCAGTGCCCATTGCAGGGCTTCCATACGCCAGGGCTGGTTGCCATCATCCGCGCCGCCGAGTTCCTTGACCCAGTGCGCCACGATATCGAGGTAATCGTTCTGGCGGAAGGGATGGAAAGATAGCCAGAGGCCGAAGCGTTCCGACAAGGATACCTTTTCTTCGACGGCTTCGCCCGGATGGATTTCGCCGTCGTCGCGCATGGTGCTCTGGAGATTCTCGCTATGGTACTCCGGCATCAGGTGGCGCCGGTTGGAGGTCGCGTAGATCAGCAGCTTGTCATCGGCTGCGGCGATCGAACCGTCGAGCACGGATTTGAGCGCTTTGTAGCCGGCCTCGCCAGTCTCGAAAGACAGGTCATCGCTGAAGACGATGAAGCGTTCGGGGCGGGCCACGATGAGGTCGATGATTTCCGGCAGGTCGCCCAGGTCTTCCTTATCGACTTCGATCAGGCGTAGGCCCTGGCTGGCATAGGTAAGCAGCATGGCGCGCACCAACGAGCTTTTGCCCGTGCCGCGGGCGCCTGTCATGAGGACGTTGTTGGCGGGCTTGCCTGCGACGAAATGGCGGGTGTTGCGGTCCAGAATCTCTTTCTGGCGTTCAACATGGCGCAAGTCATCCAGCGCAATGGCGCTGACGCGCGGGACGGCTTCTAGCCAGCCGCTGGCACCGCGCTTGCGCCAGCGGTAAGCCTGCGCAGACCAGTCTGTCGGGGGCGGGGCGGGTGGCAGCCAGGCTTCCAGCCGCGCCAGCACCCGCGAGGCCTGGGCCATCAGTTGGGCCAGATCTTCGGGTTGATTTGAATTCATGAAATCTCAGGAACGATAGTCTGCATTAATGGAAACGTAATCGTGCGAGAAGTCGCAGGTGTAAACGGTGTCGCTGACCTGGCCGCGGCCCAGGGCGATGCGTACCAGGATTTCCGCCTGCTGCATGACACGCTGGCCGTCGGTTTCCTGGTAATCGGGGTTGCGGCCGCCGTCTTGGGCGACCAGAACATCGCCCAGCCATAGGCGCAGCTTGCTGACGTCAAGGTCATCAACGCCGGCGTAGCCGATGGCAGCCAGGATACGGCCCAGATTGGGGTCCGACGCGTAGAAGGCAGTCTTGACCAGCGGTGACTGGGCAACCGAGTAGGCGATTTTCAGCGCTTCTTCGGTATTGGCCGCTTCTTCCACCTGGATCGTCATGAACTTGGTGGCACCTTCGGCATCGCGCACGATTTTCTGTGCCAGATCGCGCGCGGCATCGGTCAGGGCCGTGCGCAGGGCCGGATAGGCAGGATGGCTGGCATCGTCGATCTGCACGCCGCTCTTGCCGGTGGCGATGACGATAAAGGAGTCGTTGGTGGAGGTGTCGCCATCGACGGTAATACGGTTGAATGATTGGTTGGCGATTTCCAGCGCCAGTTCGCGCAGCAGCGCCGGCGCGATACCGGCGTCGGTGGCGAGGTAGCCCAGCATGGTTGCCATATTGGGGCGGATCATGCCCGCGCCCTTGCTGATGCCGGTGATGGTGACGGTCTTGCCGTCTAGCGTCAGCTGGCGCGAATGAATTTTCGGCTGCGTGTCCGTGGTCATGATGCTGTGCGCCGCGTCAAACCAGTGCGCGGGCGCCAGATCGGCAATGGCCGCGGGCAGGGCGGCGACGATGCGGTCCACGGGCAGCGGCTCCAGGATCACGCCGGTGGAAAAAGGCAGCACCTGTTCACGCGCCAGGCCCAGCAGACCAGCCAGCGCATCGCAGGTTTGTTCGGTATGGGCCAGGCCGCTGGCGCCAGTGCCGGCATTGGCGTTGCCGGTATTGATGACCAGCGCGGCGATGTCGGTGCCGCTGGCCAGATGGCTTTCACAGACCTGCACCGGGGCGGCACGGAAGCGGTTGCGCGTGAACACGCCAGCGACGCTGCTGCCCGGCGCAAGTCGGAAGACTGTCAGGTCGCGCTTGCCGCTGCCTGCCTTCTTGACGCCGGCGGAGGCGATGCCGATTTCAACGCCGGCGACGGAATGGATCTGGTCTGCGGGAGGAATCTGGAGGTTGACAGCCATGTGACTTGCCTTGAAAGGGAAAACAGCGCCGGAGGCGGCGGATGACAGACTGCCATTATGGCAAATCCAGAGCGCCGGTGGCGGTCATGAGGGGACAAAGTCGCGCAGCGTTCCCGTGCGGCACGGCAATGAGGGGCAAATATCAGGATTTCAGGCCGCGCGTCATCCCGCAGTTGGGGGATGTGGGTTAGGCCGCTTTCTTCTTATAAACCGTAAAAAAATGCAAGGAAATGTCATCCGCTTGGACAGCTTCCTGCAGGGCGCCCCACAGGGGACGGGTTGAACGGTGGAGAGAAGGGGAAGACCATGATTCTGCAACGTGGAGCATGTCTGGTGGCAGCAGGGCTGCTGGCGGGCTGTGCGGCAACGCATGACAGCAAGGTAGGGGAAAGCGCGAACGATCTTGCGGCTGGTCTGCTGGATTCCGCCATCCTGCGGGTGGATACTCAGATGCAGGGGGAGGCGGGAGACGATTTGCTGCTGAATCTGGAGAAAGGCGAGTTGCTGCGCGTGGCGGCCCGTTATGAGGAAAGCCAGCAGGCCCTGGAAACGGCGGATGTCACGGTCCGGGCCTGGGAGGATCAGGTGCGCGGCGCGCTGGCGGCCGTGGGAACGCAGATCGGCGCGACGCTGTTTGGCGATGGCATGCGCGATTACGAAGGCCAGGACTACGAGAAAGTCATGTTGACCACGCGCATGGCCATGAACCGCCTGAATATGGGGGATCTGGAAAATGCGCGTGTCGATATCCGCCGTACCCATGAACGTGAATCCTTGATCGCTCAGGCGCGTGAGCGCGCCAATGCCGAGGCTGAGCAGGAGGCGCTGGATCAGGGGGTAGAGGTTGAGCAGAAAGAGATCAGCGGCTACCCCGTGGAAGTGTTCGATGACCCGGCTGTCATTGGTCTGAAAAATGGCTACCAGAACGCGCTTAGCCATTATCTGGCGGGCTTTGTTTATGAAACCATGAATGAGCCCAGCCTGGCCGCAGCAGGCTATCGCCAGGCGATCGAATTGCGGCCTGACGAAGCCGCCTTGCAAACCGGATTGCAAGGCCTGGCGGAACGGCAGCAGCGTCTTGCGGCGGGTCAGGAGGCCGACGTTTTGTTCGTGATCGAAACCGGGCTTGCGCCCGCCCGTCGTTCACAATCCATTGTGCTACCGGTGCCCACGCGCAATGGCCTGCTGACGCTGGCCACGGCATTTCCCGTGATTCAGCCCAATCCCTATGCGCTGGACCTGCAGCAGATTTCGGTAGCGGGCCAGGCCGTGCCCGTGGCCCAGGCGACCGACCTCAACGCCATGGCGCGCCGGGCGCTGCGTGACGAGTTGCCCGGCATGCTGACACGTTCGTCGATCCGGCTGGTGACCAAGGCGGTGCTGCAAAACGAAATCAACCAGCAGGCCGGGCCGCTGGCCGGACTTTTTGCGGCGCTGGTGTCGGCGGCAACCGAGCCTAAGGCCGATGACCGCATGTGGCGCATGTTGCCCGAACGGGTGTATCTGGCGCGGGCATTCGTGCCGCACGGCCAGCACGAACTGAAATTGTCCGAAGACGGGCATGCCGCCAGGACGCTGGAGGTGCGGGGGCGGCGCATGGTCGTGCCGGTAAGAATGCTCAGCACCGTAACGTATTTCGGCGAACCGGCCTATCTGGATGGCGCGGCGGCTGAAACCGCGCTGCCTGTGGCCGTGGTGCAGGAAGCGCAATAGCGGGTTCGGGCCAGCCATCATTTCTTTTCAGGAAAGCATCATGAATCACAAAGCCAATCTGCGCCTGGCCGCATCGGGCCTGGCCGTGCTGTTGCTGGTTGCCTGCGCGCAGCAGGGCCGCAGCGTATCGCAACCGGAACCCCTGGCTCCTGCTTCGCCGGAAGCGGCCCTGTTGCCGGCTTACGCCGCCTCGGCGGGTATTGCCAGCAAGCTGATCGTGCCGCAGTCCATGCATGACTTGCGGGTGGTGGATCTGCGTTCGCAGCGGGTCAATGAACTCTTGACGGCGCAAGCCGAGATTGCCAATGGCAGCAGCAGCCCGCGCCGCCTGTTCTACCGCTTCCTTTGGCTCAATGCCGACGGCGGGCTGAGCGGGCGTGAAGAACCCTGGAAGGAATTGTCGTTCCTGGGACGGCAGAACCATTTCGTGAAAGGGATAGCAGCGCGTCCGGATGCCGTGGATTTCCGGCTCGAATTGCGTGCCGAATAAATTGCGTGCTGAATCAATTGCGCTCCGATGAATCAGGCGGCTGCGCCAGCCCCGCGTGTTGCCGCGACGGGGTGGCCAGCCGCGCCACGCTGGATTTTTCTGGGGGTACCCATCATGCTGTCTATTGATTTCCTGCCGCGCGCTGTCCGTGGCCTGGCCCTGACGGGCGCATTGGGATTGGCGGGCTGCCAGTCCAGCCTGCCGCTGGTGAGCGGTTCGGGCGATGTGGTCTATGGCGACCCGACGGCGGTCGAAAACGTGACCAATGAATTCGGCTCGACCGATTTGCAGCGCCTGGCGGAAAGCATGACTGCTTCGCTGCTGCAAAGCCCTGCCTTGGCAGGCCGCCCGACGGTGTCGCTGGATCCCGTGCTGAACAAGACCAGTGAATATATCGACACCGGCACGATCATGCTGCGCATCCAGACTGCGCTGGTTAACAGCGGCAAAGTGCGTTTCGTGGCGAGCCATGCCGAGATGGGCACGGCAGTCCGGGAGCTGCAGCGCCAGAACCAGAGCGGGCTGTATAAGGCCAATGGCCGGGCGCGCTCCGGGCAGATGGAGGGCGCGCAGTTCCGCATCGAGGGCGAAATTTCGTCCATCGTCAAACGGTCTTCCAGCATCAAGGATGTGTACTACGTGATGACGCTCAAACTCTTTGATGCCGAGTCCGGTGTGATTGAGTGGCAGGATCAGGCGGAATTGCGCAAGTCCTCGCGGCGCTAAGGCTTACGCCACCTGCTTGGAATAAGGACAGAGCCATGAAAAAACAGCCTATGCTGAACCGGGCGCGCGGGGCACTGCTGGCCCTGCTGTGCCTGTCGCCTGCGGTTCAGGCCGCCGGGGCGCGCGTCGCCGTGACGGATCTGGGCTATGAAGCCCAGGTCTCCGAATACTTCCGCAACGTATCGGCCGCGCAGCAGTTCAGCCAGAATGGCCTGCAGGCCGGCGGCAGCAGCAGCTTTATGCTCGAAGAGGGCACCAGAACCTATATCGTGCCGGGGGAGTTGCGCAACTTCACGGCCGATATCAAGGGCGCGCTGGTGCGCGGCGGCAAGGTGCAGGTGGTGCAAGGGCGGCCCTACACGGGCAAGTCCGGTGAAAACGTGCATGACATCATTGCGCGTATCCGCGCCGGTGCCTTCCCCGGCGCCGACTACGTGTTGTTCGGCACCGTCAGCGATATCCAGTTCGGCGAAGGCGAAATGGGGTTTGACGGAGGCGCGCGCGCTAGTAGCCTGCAGCTTGATCTGGTGGCTGATTTCAGCCTGATCAATACGCACAATGACAACATCGTGGCCGCTTTCAGCGCGGCGGGCAGCGGCCTGGACAGCAAGATCCTGAACCATGCTGGCGACCGCGCCAGTTTGAACCGCGCCAAGGTGGTGCGGGAAACGTCGCAGCGTCTGGCCGAGGAGGTTTACCGCCAATTGACCGCTCAATTTGCCCAGGCGGGAGGCGAGCTCAGTGTCGAGGCGCCGCCCCTGCCGGCGCGGCCTGCGGCGCCCGCAGCGCCGGAACCTTCCCGTGGCGGGGTGACGGTTTACTGACAGCAGCGCTGTCCCGCCTGATTCAAGCGGGATAGTGCTGAGCCGCGCGTGCCCTCGGGCCGCAGCGGCTTCACGCGGCTGCCGCGTTAGCGCTTCAGGCTGGCAAAGGCCTTGTCCGCTGCCTTCAGCGTGGCATCTATGACTTCGTCCGTATGGGTGGCGGAAACGAAACCAGCTTCGAAGGCGGACGGCGCCAGGTGCACGCCATGGTCCAGCATGGCATGGAAGAAATGCTTGAAGTGCTCAATATTGCACTCCTGCACTTCAGCGAAGCTGGCAGGCGGCGTATCGCGGAAATACAGGCCTATCATGCCGCCGATGCTGTCACTGGAAAAAGCGATGCCGTGACGTTGGGCGGCAGCGTTCAGGCCGGCGCAGAGCCGGGCGGCACGGGCTGCCAGGGCTTCGTAAAAACCAGGGGTGCCCAGCAGGCGCAGCGTGGCCAGCCCGGCGGCGACGGCGACCGGGTTGCCCGAGAGGGTGCCTGCCTGGTAAACCGCGCCCAGTGGCGCGATATTGGCCATGACATCGGCCCGGCCGCCGAAGGCGCCGACAGGCATGCCGCCACCGATGATCTTGGCCAGCGTGGTGATGTCCGGCGTGACGCCGGTCAGGCCTTGCGCGCCCTGCGGGCCGACGCGGAAACCGGTCATGACTTCATCGAAAATCAGTAGGGCGCCGTGGCGTGTGCACAGCGTGCGCAGGGTTTCCAGGAAGCCGGGGGCGGGGCGCACCAGATTCATGTTGCCGGCGAAGGGTTCGACGATCACGCAGGCGATGTCATCGCCCATGGCCGCGAAGGCCGCTTCAGCAGCGGCGTTGTCGTTGTAGTCCAGCACCAGGGTATGCTGCACGAATTCGGGCGGCACTCCGGCGGAGGTCGGATTGTTGAAGGTCAGCATGCCCGAGCCTGCCTTGACCAGCAGGCTGTCGGCATGGCCGTGGTAGCAGCCTTCGAACTTGATAATCTTGTTGCGGCCCGTGGCGCCGCGCGCCAGGCGGATGGCGCTCATGGTGGCTTCCGTGCCCGAACTGACCAGGCGAACCTGCTCCATCGAGGGCAGGCGTGCGATCAGCGCCTCGGCGATCTCGATTTCCGCTTCGGTGGGGGCGCCGAAAGACAGGCCATTGAGCGCTGCCGTGCGAACCGCCTCGATCACGTCAGGGTGCGCGTGGCCCAGGATGGCCGGCCCCCAGGAGCCAACGTAGTCAATGTACTGTTTGCCGTCTGCGTCCCAGATGTAGGGGCCCTGGGCGCGCTCAATGAAGCGCGGCGTGCCGCCTACCGAGCGGAACGCGCGCACGGGCGAGTTCACGCCGCCGGGAATACTGCGGCAGGCGCGTTGAAACAAGGTGTCGTTGCGGGAGGAGGCTGTCATGATGGCGGTACCGGTATCCGTGAGGTGATCAGACGAATGCCTGCGCGCAGGCGCGGGCGGCGGCTTCAATGTCAGTGGCCTGGAAGATGCCTTGAATGATGGCCAGGGCGTCGGCGCCGGCCTGGACGACAGGCGCGGCATTGCCGGCATGGATGCCGCCAATGGCCACCATGGCCGGGCGCGGCGCGGGCAGCTGTTCAAGCTGGGCGCGGGCCTGCGCCAGCAATTCCAGCGGCACGCGTGCCGCTTCCGGCTTGGTCGGTGACGGATAGACTGCGCCGAAGGCAATGTAATCAGCGCCCTGGGCCAGCAGGTCTTGGGCGCGGGCCAGGTCGGCGTAGCAGGACACGCCGATGATGCGTGCCGGGCCGAGCGCTGCACGCGTGGCCGCCAGGTCGCCGTCGTCGCGGCCCAGGTGAACACCGTCGGCAGCCAGCAATTGCGCCAGTTTCCAGTCATCGTTGACGATGAATACCAGGCCGAGTTCGCGGCACAGCCCGGCAATGGCCTGGCCCTGGCTCAGCAGGGCCTCTGGGCTGGCGCTGTGTTTGCGGCGCCATTGCAGGCTGCGCAGCCCGCCACGGGCAGCGGCGGCAATGGCGTCTAGCAGCATGCCGGTGTCGTCGGTGTCAGGCGTGATGCCGTAGAGGCCACGCGGGAAGCGCAGGCCGGCGTAGTCGGGGCGGGGCGTCATTCGTGCTGTTCTCCGGGCAGGCGCCAGGCCAAACGGCGTCCCATGCCGGGGCGGAAGTTCTGTTGCAGACAGGCCTGGACATAGCTGATAGCCTGGGCCACGGCTTCGTCAGGGGCCAGGCCGCGCGCCAGGAAAGCGGCAATTGCGGTCGCAACCAGGTCGGCGCTGTCGGACAGGCGTTCCTGGCCGGCATGCCAGTTCCATTGGCGCAGCAGGCCTTCGGGGCCGTTGAGCTGGGTGCAGCGGGTGTCGCTGCGCAGGGGCGTGCCCAGCACCAGCGACCATTCAGCGCCTGCTTCGCGCAAGGCGTCATTGGTTTCCACCGGTTCGCTCAGCAAGCCGTCGGCCAGCCATTGCGTGACCCGCATGTGTTCGGTCACGACAATGTCGGTTTGCGGCAGCAGCAGCTCAATGGTGGCGGCCATGACATCTTCAGCCAGATCCTGGGCATCGAGATCGCCAGCATCACCGGCGCTGTCCAGATGCAGCACCAGCGGCAGGTGGTTGTAGTCGGCTGCAATCTGCGCAATGACGCTGACGGCTTCCGGCGTATCCAGGCGGCCGACCTTGATGGCGCTGATGGCCATGTCTTCGAGCAGGCAGCGCGCCTGTTCGTCGATGAACTCGTGCGAAATGGCGACGATATCTTCCTGGTGCGCCGAATCCTGGACAGTGTTGGCAGTCAGGACGCCCAGGCCATGGCACTGCAAGGCAGCGCAGGTGATGGCGTCAGCAGGCAGCGAGGTGGCGCCGCTAGGGTCGAAGGGGCCGAAAATCAGAAGGGGAGGGAGCACAGAGGCGGACACTGCGGGCGAGGAAAATGGTAGGACCTGGCAGGCGCCTTGTTGGGGCGCTGGCGACAGGAATCCTGCCAGCCGAGGTTGTGTTTGGTTAATATGGCCCCATTGTAGGTGAAACAGGAGCGTGCGGGCAGTTGTGCCGCGCTCGCTGCAGGCCAGGCACCCAAGTGTCTGGTCCGGCCCGGCAAAACGGGGCTGTTTTGTAATGGGGCGTGAGCCCCGTTCCGGATGCAGGGCCAGCGCCGCCCGCCCGGACTCACAGGAAACTCTGAAACGATGCGTACTTGGATGTGTTTGATTTGCGGCTGGGTCTATGATGAAACAGCAGGCCTGCCGGAAGAAGGGATTGCGCCGGGTACCCGCTGGGAAGATGTGCCCCCGAACTGGGTCTGTCCGGAGTGCGGTGCCCGTAAGGATGATTTCGAATTGATGGAAATCTGAGATCGTGAACACGTTCTGAACCCTGCCTGTCGGGCTGACAGGTTGAGTCTTGTGTATGGAGTGTGCCATGACGAAAGCAGCGGAAAGCCAGGTTCTGCCCCATGCCGATTTGTCCAATCAGTTTCTGCTGGCCATGCCTGGCGGGGTTGAAGGCAGCCTTGCCGGAACCGTGATCTATATCTGCGAGCACACCGCACGCGGCGCGCTGGGACTCGTTATCAACCGGCCGACAGACCTGACTTTGGGCGCTTTGTTTGAACGGATCGACCTGAAGCTTGAAATCGAGCCGGATAAAGACGCGCCCGTCTTTTTTGGCGGGCCGGTACAGACGGATCGCGGGTTCGTCCTGCATGCCCCGATTGGCGAGTATTCGTCCAGCATCAAACTGGGCGAGATGGCGCTGACTACATCGCGCGATATTCTGCAGGCCGTTGCCAACGGCGAAGGCCCGCACCGGCTGCTGGTGACGCTGGGGTATGCGGGCTGGGGCGCCGGCCAGCTGGAAAGTGAAATGGCGTCCAATGCCTGGCTGTCGGTTTACGCCAGCCCGGACATTATTTTCGATGTCGAGCCGGCGCAACGCTATGACGCCGCGCTCAAGCAACTGGGGATAGATCCCATCATGCTCTCGGGAGAGGCCGGGCATGCCTGATGCAGAAAATGCCGGCCAGGCGGGTGCCCTGAAGGCGCCGGGGGCGGCTGCCGGGGTCAGTGTGGCTGGCGAGCCTGGCGGTGCCTGGGTGGTGGCTGGCGAAGCGGCGCTGCTCGCCTTCGATTTCGGGCTGCGCAAGCTGGGCGTGGGTTTGGGCAATACCATTACCGGCAGCGCCGCGCCGCTGGAAATTATCCGCACCCAGACCCGCAGCGAGCGTTTTCAGCGCATTGAAGCCCTGATCGAAGCCTGGCGCCCTGCCAGCCTGATCGTGGGGCTGTCGCTGGATGAAAGCGGCGCCGAACAGCATGCATCGCTGCAAGGGCGTCGCTTTGCCAATCAGCTGCATGGCCGTTTCGGCCTGCCGGTGATTCTGGTCGATGAGCGCGGTTCCAGCATGGAAGCGCAGCGCCGTCTGGGCACGAATGAGGACGACGATGCCGTCGCAGCGGCTATTATTCTGGAACGCTACCTGGATTTGCTGTCGAGCGCGTCTGTCGGCTCCTGTAACAAAGCGTCCGTGACGGGCTCCCGCACGGCTCTCTAATATCCTAAAATCCGCACCATGGCTTCAGATACACCTGTTCATTCGCCCGGCGAGCTGCCGGATGCCGAAACCCTTTACGCGCGCCTGCTTGCAGGGGTGAAGCAAGAGTTTTCCACGACGCCGCCAGACAAAACCTGGCTGGTTGGCATCCATTCCGGCGGTGCCTGGCTGGCGGAGCGCTTGCAGCGCGACCTGGGCCTGGAAGGCAATGTGGCGACCTTGAATGTCAGCTTCTACCGCGATGATTTCCATCGCATCGGTTTGCACGGCAATAGTCAGGCACAGCCTTCTTCCATCAATTTTCCGGTGGCTGGCGCGCATGTCATTCTGGTCGATGACGTGCTGTACACCGGCCGCACGATCCGGGCGGCCATGAACGAGCTGTTCGATTACGGCCGGCCCGACAGCATCCGCCTGGCGGTCCTGCTGGATCGCGGCGGCCGCGAGTTGCCGGTAGCTGCCTGCGTCGTGGCGGCGCAGATTCCGCTGTCCCCGGAAAGCGCATTTGTTCTATCCCGTCTCGATAACGGGAATTTTTCCCTGGCCCTGGAAAAGGATTCCGTACATGAATAACCCGCAGCTCAACCGCCATGGCGAGCTGACCCACTTGTTGACGACCGAAGGCCTGCCGCGCGATATCCTGACGCATATTCTGGATACCGCTGCGAACTTTGTGCCCCTGGCCAACCGCGAGGTCAAGAAAGTGCCGCTGCTGCGCGGCAAAAGCGTCTTCAACCTGTTCTTCGAAAACTCGACCCGCACCCGGACCACCTTCGATATCGCGGCCAAGCGTTTGTCGGCGGATGTGTTCACGTTGAATGTGCAGGCGTCTTCGACGGCCAAGGGTGAATCGTTGCTCGATACGATTGCCAACCTGTCTGCCATGCAGGCGGATCTGTTCGTCGTGCGCCATGAGGCCAGCGGCGCGCCTTTCCTGATCGCGCAGCATGTGGCGCCCCATGTGCATGTGGTCAATGCCGGTGACGGCCGCCACGCGCACCCGACGCAGGCCTTGCTGGATATGTACACCATCCGGCACTTCAAGCAGGACTTCTCCAATCTGTGCGTAGCCATCGTGGGTGATGTGCTGCATTCACGCGTGGCGCGTTCCGATATTCATGCGCTGACCACGCTGGGCGCGGCGGAAGTACGCGTGATCGGCCCCTTGACCTTGCTGCCTGGCGGCTTGGAGCAGATGGGGGTGCGTGTTTTCACCGACATCAACGAAGGGTTGAAGGATGTGGATGTCGTAATCGTCCTGCGGCTGCAGAACGAGCGCATGCGCGGCGCCATGCTGCCCTCGGCGCATGAGTATTTCAAACAGTATGGTTTGACCCGCGAAAAGCTGGCGCGCGCTAAGCCGGATGCCATTGTCATGCACCCTGGCCCCATGAACCGGGGGGTGGAAATCGACTCTGCAGTCGCTGATGGCGAGCAGGCGGTCATTCTCAATCAGGTGACCTTTGGTATCGCAGTCCGTATGGCCGCCATGAGCATCGTAGCGGGAGCACAGGCATGAATCTGCAGGTAAAGGGAGGCCGGCTGATTGATCCGGCCAATGGGCTGGACCGCGTCGCGGATTTGTTCGTGGCGGGCGGCCGGATCGTAGGCCTGGATGACATGCCAGCCGGTTTTGTGGCCGACCGGGTGGTGGATGCCCAGGGCCTGGCGGTCTTGCCGGGCTTGATTGACCTGTCGGTGCGCCTGCGCGAGCCGGGTTTTGAATACCGCGCCACGCTGGAATCGGAAATGCGCGCGGCGCTGGCTGGCGGCGTGACCAGCGTGGTGCAGCCCCCGGATACAGACCCTACGCTCGATGAGCCTGGCCTGGTGGAAATGCTCAAGCAAAAAGCCCGCCAGCTCAACCATGTGCGTTTGTACCCCCTGGGGGCGACCACGGTAGGCCTGAAGGGCGAGCGTCTGACGGAAATGGCCGAGCTGACGGAAGCTGGCTGCGTCGCCTTTTCCCAGGCCAATGTGCCTTTGACCGATACCAGCGTGATGCTGCGCGCCATGCAATATGCGCGTACCTACGGCTATGTGCTGTGGGTGCGCCCGCAGGATTACTGGTTGTCGCGTGGCGGTGTGGCGGCCAGCGGTGCCTATGCGTCGAGGCTGGGCCTGTCCGGTATTCCGGTGCAGGCGGAAACGATTGCTTTGCAGACTTTGTTCGATTTGCAGCGTGTGACGGGTGCCCGCCTGCACCTGTGCCGCCTTTCCAGCGCTGCCGGCCTGGAACTGGTGCGCGCCGCCAAGCAGGAAGGCTTGCCGCTGAGCTGCGATGTGTCGGTCAATCATGTGCATTTGACCGATGTGGATATCGGTTTTTTCGATTCGAATTATCGTCTGGATCCGCCGCTGCGCGGCCAGCGTGACCGCGCAGCGATACGCGAAGCTTTGCTGGACGGCACGATCGACGCCATTTGTTCGGACCACACGCCGGTCGATGATGACAACAAGCTGCTGCCTTTTGCCGACGCCGAGCCTGGTGCCACCGGCCTGGAGCTGCTGCTCAGCCTGACCGTGAAGTGGGCGGCCGAAGCCGGCGTGCCGCTGGCGCAGGCCCTGGCCCATGTCACGTCGCAGCCTGCGCAGGTGCTGAGTATGGGAGCACCGGATTTGCCGCCTTGCGGCCGGCTGGAGCTGGGGGCGCTGGCGGATTTTGCGCTGGTGGATCTGGATGCCCGCTGGGTGGTTAGTCGCGAGACCTTGCTGAGCCAGAGCTGGCATACGCCTTTCACCGGGCTTGAGCTGCCGTGCCGGGTGCGTTCCACCTGGGTCGGCGGCCGGCAGGTTTGGGATGCTGCTTCGTGAAGTTGCTGCGTTTCACGTTGCGCGCCATGTTGTTGGTGCCCTGGCTGCTGGGCGGGTTGCTGACCTTGGCGTTGCTTTACTACCCCGTTTTCAAGGCGGGGAGGGGGGAAACGATCGTCCGGGGCTGGTCGCATGTGCTGTTGCGCTGGTGTTGCGGCGTGCGGTGTGAAGTTTTCGGTCAGCCCTTGATGGAAGGCTCGGTGTTGTGGACGTCCAATCACGTCTCGTGGGTGGACATCTTCGTGATCAATAGCGTGCGCGCGTCCATTTTTGTTGCGAAGAAGGAAGTGCGCGAGTGGCCCTTGGTCGGCTGGCTGGCGGCAGGCGTCGGCACCCTGTTTCTGGATCGGGCCTACCGGCAGGCGGTGCGTGAAATCGGGCAGGCCGTCGAAATTCATTTCCGCCGCGGCCGTGCGGTCGGGTTGTTTCCGGAAGGCACGACCACGGATGGCATGCGTTTGCTGCCGTTCCGTTCCGGCTTGTTCGCGCCTGCGGTGGACGCCGGTGTGCCGGTGCAGCCGGTGGCGCTGGTTTTCATGCAGAATGGCAAGCGCAGCAGCCGTGCCGCTTTTACAGGAGACCAGTCGTTGCTGGCCAATATCTGGTGCATTCTGAGCACGCCGGGCATGCTGATCAAACTGCATTTTCTGCCGGTGCTGGAAATGCCCGCAGAGGCGGACCAGACGGTACGGCGCACACAAATTGCGCGCATGGCGGAACAGGCTGTGCGTGACGTGGTAGAGGGCTGACCCGCGGGCAGCAGTGATCTGTCCGGCGGGCGCTTGCCGCCGCCGTCTCGGGCGCCAGTGCAGGGCTAGCGATGACCGCGGCCGCTGGCCCCGGCAGGGCGAGGCTAGAACAGGTCGGGGTCCTGGTACTGCTGGCAGGTGATTTGCAGGATCTTGCGGTCGCGCAGCCGCATGGCGGTGAGATGCCCGCCCCAGACGCAGCCAGTATCCAGGCAGATCACATCCGGCCGTACCAGCAGCCCCAGGGTGGACCAGTGGCCAAAGACCACGACCACATTGCGCGTGGCGCGTCCAGGGATGTCATACCAGGGCATCAAGGCAGGCGGATGTTGGCCGGGCACGGCTTTGGCCGAGAAGTCCATTTGCCCTTTTGATGTCCCCAGACGCATGCGTGTCAGCGCGTTGATGATGACCCGCATACGCTTGCCGCCCGTGAGGTCATCTTTCCATTCGGCAGGTTCGTTGCCATACATCTTCTGCAGGCCTTTGCGCCAATTCGGCCCGCGCAGGACCGCTTCCACTTCGGCGGCCAGCGCCAGGGTCTTGGCGCAATCCCATTTGGGCAGGACGCCGGCATGCACCATCAGGTGGCCGTTCTCGAAGTGCGCCAGCGGGCGCTGGCGCAGCCAGTCCAGCAGTTCCTCGGCATCCGGGGCCTGCAGGATTTCGCTGATTGTGTCGTTTTTGCTGGGTTTGCGGATGTCGGCTGCGACAGCCAGCAGGTGCAAGTCATGATTGCCCAGCACGCATGTCGCGCGCTCACCCATGTCGCGGATGCGGCGCAGGGTCTGCAGGGATTGAGGGCCACGGTTGACGAGATCGCCGGCGAACCATAAACGGCTGTCGGGCGCGCCGGCGATCTCAGGCAAGGCAAGGAGTTGTTCCAGAGGAACGCAGCAGCCTTGCACGTCACCGATCATCCAGATATCGGGACGGTTCATAGGGGGTGTTTTCTCCAGGGGTTGCGGTGGGTTGCCAGACGGGCGAGCAAATGGCGGTTTTCCATGATGAGCAGCGAGCCCAGTGCAATCAGCAAGGCAGCGGCGTTAGGCAATAGCGCCGTGCTCCAGGGCGGCAGGCGCCCTAGCATGCCGATATTCAGTGCCAGCTGGTTGAGCATGAAAAAGCCCACGCCCAGCAGGATACCGATGAAAACCTTGGCGCCAACGCCACCGCGGCGTGTCTGCATGAAGCTGATGGGCGCGGCAATGGTCATCATGACCAGCAAGGTGAAGGGGTAGATCAGCTTGCGCCAGAGGGCGACGATCTGCCGGTCAGCTTGCAGGTGGTTGCTGTGCAGGTAGGAGATATAGTCCCAGAGCGTGAGCATGGACATGCGTTCCGGGGTCAGCACGCGTGCCAGCAGGCGTTCGGGGGTCAGGGTGGTTTGCATTGCCATCTGCTCTTCGCGCGAGATTGTGACCAGAGGCTGGCTCCCCGGACGGGTTTGCGAGAAGGCCTGGGCAGCGTCCAGATCGACGCGGTGGTGGCTGATGGTATTCAGGTGCAGCTCGCCGCTGCTGAAACTGCCGCTTTCCGCCATCGCCAGGGCGCTCAGGCGCTGGTCGGGCGCGAAAGTGTAAAGCGTGATATCCCGGACGCCGCCATTGGCTTCGAGTTTGCCCACATTGATGATGCGCATGCCGCCTTCCGGCGTGGGTTCCTTGAACCAGTAACCGCTGTGCATGGCGCCGCCGCCGGGTTTGCCGCGCAGCAGCAGGTTGGCTTCGCTGCCGTGCAGTTCGGCCGCTGGGGTGATGACTTCCGATAACAGCAGGGCGCCCGCCATCCAGGGGAGCGTAACGATCCAGAGCATGCCCAGCAGCTTGGCGCCGCTGACGCCAGAGACCCGCAGGATGACCAGCTCATTGCGCTGTGCCAGACCGGCCAGAGCCAGGATGGCACCAATCAGCAGACCGATGGGGAGAAGGTCGTACAGGCGCGTGGGCAGCTGTAATGCTTGCAGATAAAGCAAGGCGGGCAGGGTATAACTGCCGCCCAAGCTGTCCAGTTCTTCTATCAGTGAGAAAAACGTGAACAGCCCGAGCAGCGCGAGCAGCACTACCGCGCAAGAGCGGTAGATTTCGCGGGCCAGATAACGGCGTGCGGTGCGCATGCGGCGGAAACCTTGACTGGATGGAAAGGGAAAGCCTGCTATTTTGGCGCGTTTCGACAGATTTTGCAGGAAGACAGCCTGATTGGCGCAAGATGGGCGCGCCAGGTTGTCAGGGAATGTGAACCTGTTTCATGCGTGCCAGCACGGTAGCCGTTTGTTTATTGAGGAACGCGGTGTTGCGGTGCTTATCGTAATACCGGGGATTCGGCAGCATCGCGGCCAATCGCGCCGCTTGCGCCGCGCTGAGCTGTTGCGCGGACACCCCATAGTAATGCCGTGCAGCGGCTTCGGCGCCGAAAATCCCTACTCCCCACTCGGCCAGATTGAGGTACAGCTCCAGGATGCGGCGCTTGTCCATGCTGTGTTCGATCATATAGGCAAGCACCAGTTCCTGGGCCTTGCGCAGATAGCTGCGCGAACCCGATAGAAACAGGTTTTTGGCCAGTTGCTGGGTAATGGTGGAGCCGCCGCGGATACGGCTGGATTGCTGGTTGTGCTGCCAGGCGCTGCGGATGGCTTCCCATTCGATGCCGTCATGCTGGGTGAAGCGCGAGTCTTCGGCAGCGATGACGGCGCGTTTCAGGTGGTTGCTGATGTGTTCGTAGGGAACCCAGCGATAGTCCAGCCTGGCATCGGGCTGGCTGGACTGCAAACGAGATAATTCTTGGCGCATGACGGCGCTGCCGCCTGGATCCTGGCGGGCATACCAGGCCACTTGCGCCAGCAGCCAGAGCTGCGATAGCAGCAGCAGGATCAGCAGCGCCATGAACAGCGCGCCCAGCCGTTTCGGCCAGGACCAGCGGAAGCCTGGGCTGACGCGGTCGGGGGCGCTGTCCTGCATGGCGGTTGCGGGCCTCAGGCGGTGTGGGACAGGCGTTGCCGCAACGCGGTGAGCACCGGCGCCGTATCCGGCGTCAGGCCATGCCAGATTTCAAAACTGGCAGCCGCCTGGCCGACCAGCATGCCCAGGCCGTCGCTGGCGCGGTCAGCGCCGTCTGCCAGGGCCTGGCGCATGAAAGGCGTGGGCTGGGCGGAATAGACCATGTCATAGGCCAGCGATGCTGGCGCGTAGAGACCGGCGGGCAAGTCCAGGGCAGCGTCGCCCAGGCTGCTGGAGGTCGCATTGATGACCAGGTCCCAGCCGCCAGGGCGGCTGGCGGCATCCAGTCCGCCAGCTTCCAGCCGGCCAGCCTGGGGCAGGGTGCGTACCAGCGGATTGGTGATCATTTCCTGCGCGCGCTGCGCGCTGCGGTTGACGATGCGCAGGCTGGCGCAGCCTGCGGCCAGCAAGGCCTGCAGGACGCCGCGGGCTGCGCCGCCCGCGCCGATGATCAGGACATGGGCGTCTTGCAGCGGGGCGTTCTGCTGTTGCAGGTCCTGCACCAGGCCGATGCCGTCGGTGTTGCAGCCATGCATGATGCCGTCACGCAGCCAGAGCGTATTGACGGCGCCTGCGACGCGCGCCCGGGCGCTGAGGGCCTGAGAGGCCAGGGCATAGGCGTCCAGCTTGAAGGGCGCGGTGACGTTCATGCCGCGCGCGCCGGCGGCAAAGAAGGGCTGAACCACGTCATTGAAGCCGCCAATCGGCGCCAGCAAGCGTGAATACTCCAGCGGCATATCGAATTGCTGGGCAAAAGCCAGATGGATGTCGGGGGACAGGCTATGGCTGATCGGATTGCCGATGACGGCACAGATGATGGGTTTCGTGTCGCTCATGGTCGCAAAAAAAGATTCAGCAGCCTTGCCCGGCGGTTTAGGCCGGGCAAGGCTGCGCAACGAAGGAACGCTGACGTTGGCGTATGCTCTACCGGAGTGTATCCCGACAGGCGCGCGCTTTACTCGTTTTCCGGCACGACGCCGAGATAGCGGCAATCCAGCGTCAGGGCCAGCTCGTCGCTGCCCATCAGTTCCAGGCGGACAGGCGTGCCGCGTTCCAGCTCGGGCATGCCCGCCACCCGCGTGACAAATGGCGCGCAAGCAAAGCGCACCAGGTCTTCACGTAGGACATGGGCGGTGACTTCTTTCAGCCCTTGCTGCTGGAACCAGCGCAGGCACCAGTAGCGCTCCATCGCGTCCTGGTGGTCGTGCCAGGTGGCGTACTGCGCTTCAAACGCGCCGATGATCGCGAACAGATCCGCATCGCGGGGCTTGAATGGCGCCACCAGCGGCGCGGAAATGCCGTGCTGGGCGGCAGCGATCAGCTGCCATTGGTTCACCAGGTCAACATAGCGCCGCAGCGGCGATGTGCACCAGGCGTATTGCGGCACGCCTATAGCTTCGTGCGGCAAGGCATGGGTGCTCATCCGCGTGCGGCCGGTCTGTTGGGAACGGTAGATGCCCGGCAGACCGGTGCGCGCCAGCAGTTCGCCCCACAGCGTGTTGGCCAGAATCATGTACTCCGCTACCAGGCGATCCAGCGGCGCATTGCGGCGGCGTGGTTCGAGGCGCACGGTGGCGTCGGGGTCATCGGGATTGCCGTCCAGGTAGAAACTGTATTCGACCCGGTTGTTGTTTTCCGGCTTGCCCCGCACTTCATCGCGGCGTGCCGACAGGGCCAGCGCCAATTGCCAGAGCGGCTGCATCCAGGACAGGTGCGGATGGGCATCGGCGGGGCCGGCCAGCGCCTCTTCGCTGTAGATCGCATCCATCATGTTATGGCGCAGATTTTCGCGGACCTGAACCTGCTCCAGGCGGGTATCGGACTGGCGGATGGCGCCGGTGACCGGGTCTGCCTCGACATAGAGCGACAGCGCGGGCACCGGCTTGCCGGCGTCCAGCGAAAAACGGCTGATCAGCGCATCCGGCTGCATGGGGATTTTTTCCCCGGGGGTATAGACCGTCGAAAGCCGCGCGCGAGCGTGTTTATCCAGCTCGCTGTCGCGCGTGACGGCCAGGCCGGGGACGGCGACGTGGATGCCCACGCGCAACCAGCCGTCATCCAGGCGGCTGACCGACAGGGCATCGTCGATTTCCGTCGTGGTGATGTCGTCGATGGAATAGGCATCGACCTCCGCCAGCGGCAGCTCGGCGCCTGCGTCAGGAATAGTGATATCGCCGAAGCCCGTGCCGCGGGGAAAGTTGGCCGCGAGGAAACGGGCCTTGTGCAGCGCCAGCGGGCTGGGCCAGGCGCCCAGGTCCAGCAACAGGCGCTCCGGGCTTTTTTGCAGTTGCTGGCAGGCGGCATCCATGGCTTTCCAGGCCATGCTGTTTTTGTCCGGGCGGATCAGCAGCATTTCTGCTGCTTCGGCAATCGGCGCGGGCAAGCGGCCTGCGGTCATTTCATCGACCCATTGCTGCTGCTGTTCGGCTTGCAGGCGCTTTTTCTCCTGGGCCGCCTTGGCGGCTGCCAGGATATCCGGCGGCGCGGCGCGGTAGCGGCCTTTGCCGCGCCGGTGAAAATAGATGGGCGCGCTATGCAGGCGCAGAATGAGCGCGGCCTTTTCCAGCGCGGAGGGCGCGTGGCCATAGTAGTCCGCTGCGAATTCCGCGGCCTCGAAATCTTCCTGGCTGCTGCACTCCCAGAGGAAATCCAGGTCTATGTCTTCCGCCTGGGCCTGCGCTTGCGGCAGGAAGCCGGCTGCATCCTTGGTGTCGAAGGTGAAGAGCGCGTTGGTACGCTTGATCTTGCTGCGTTTGCCGCTTTCCGACTCCACTTGCAGGCTGGCGTCGGTTTCAGCAAGGATGTGGCCGATTTTGAAACCGCCGTCTTCTTCGTAGAACAGATACATCTTGTCGCGTATTCCTGGGGGAGTTGCTCCGGGCCTGGGCGGCCCGGGGTAAGGCTGGGTCAAAAGGGTAGGGGCGGAGCGCAGCGGGCCTGGCTCAGCCTTGGCCGGACTGCTCCAGCGCCTGCAACAGGCGGCCGTGAATGCCGCCGAAACCGCCGTTGCTCATGATGAGGATGTGGTCGCCTGGGCGTGCCTGGGCGCTCAGCGCCTGGATCAGGGCATCAAGATCGCTCCAGCAGCGGGTGCGCTCGCCCAGCGGCGCCAGAACGGCAGCCGGGTCCCATTGCACGGTTTGCGCGCCCTGGCGTTCGCCGTAGCAATGCACCAGGTCGGCGTCTGCCAGCGCGCCAGGCAAGCGGTCGGCCATGGTGCCGAGCTTCATGGTGTTCGAGCGCGGTTCCAGCACGGCAATGATGCGTGCCTGCCCCACCTGGCGCCTCAGGCCGGCCAGTGTGGTGGCGATGGCGGTAGGGTGGTGGGCGAAGTCATCATAGACAGTGATGCCGTTGATGCGGCCACGGACTTCCATACGGCGCTTCACGCCCTGGAAACGGTTCAGGGCGGCAATGGCGTCGGCTGGCGCAACCCCGGCATGCTGCGCCGCGGCAATGGCGGCCAACCCATTGGCGCGGTTGTGCGCGCCTGATAACTGCCAGGACACGGCGCCCAGGCGCTCCCCGCGCAGCCAGACTTCAAAATGGCCGTCGGCCAGATCCTTGGCTTGCCAGTCGCCATCTGCGCCGAACGTCTGGCATTCGGACCAGCAGCCGCGTGCCAACACGCGGTCCAGCGCTTCATTGCGGCTTTCACGCAGGACGCGTCCCTGGCCGGGAACCGTGCGGATCAAATGATGGAACTGGGTCTCGATGGCTGCCAGATCCGGGAATATATCGGCATGATCGAATTCCAGATTGTTCAGCACGGCCGTGCGCGGCCGGTAATGGACAAATTTGGAACGCTTGTCGAAGAAGGCGGTGTCGTATTCGTCGGCTTCGATGACGAAATGCCGGCTGGCAGGCTGCCAGCGGGCGGAGACACCGAAATCGGGCGCTACGCCGCCGATCAGGAAGTTCGGCGCCAGCCCGGCCTGTTCGAGAATCCAGGCCAGCATGGCCGTGGTCGTCGTTTTGCCATGCGTGCCCGCCACGGCCAGGACATGCTGGCGGTGCGGGGTCAGAATATGCTCATTGAGCCATTGCGGCCCGGAGATATAGGGCAGGCCCTGGTCAAGAATAGCCTCCATCAGCGGGTTGCCGCGCTTGACGACATTGCCGATGATATACAGGTCTGCGCCCAAGGCAAGCTGCGAGGCGCCGAAGCCTTCAAGCAGCTCGATACCCTGTTCTTCGAGCTGGGTGCTCATGGGGGGATAGACGTTCGCGTCGCACCCGGTGACGCGATGGCCGGCAGCACGGGCGATCAGGGCCAGACCGCCCATGAATGTGCCGCAAATGCCCAGAATGTGAAGATGCATGGAAACCTCCGTACTGCATTGTAATGGGGGAAATGGGGTCCCAGAGGGGGAAGGTTCGGATCGGCGCGTCATTGTTTTCAATGGACAACGGCGTATTTTTGACGTAAAAAGCGGTCTATCGTTACTTTTGCCGACATAATGGCGCATTGCGAATGGGTTCCCCAGATGCTGGCAGTGGTTCCAGCCAGACTGAGCGGGCCGTTTTTTTCTGGCGGGCCGGCGCTTGCGCCCAGGCTGACAGCCGGAACCAGATCTCGCCCGGAACGGCTAGGCCGTGGCCGTGCCCGGACTCGTCCATGAGACATGCGGCGTGCCTGCCGTCCTGTGTGTCCGCTTGGTCTGACCTGTCCATGAGATCGCCCCGTTTCCAGCTTCCAGCACGTTCGTTCCATCCTGGCATCGCAGACCGGGCATAGCACCGTCTCGCGTTGCTGAAAAATACACTATGGGAAAAGGCAGTTATGGATCTCCGAAAACTGAAAACCTTGATTGACCTGGTTGCCGAGTCCGGCATCGCCGAACTTGAAATTACCGAAGGCGAAGGCAAGGTCCGCATCGTCAAGTTCGTGCCGCAGGCTGCTGTGGCACCGGCACCCGCCTATGTGGAAACTGCAGTGGCTGCTCCGGCAGCCGCGCCGGCTGCCGCGGCTCCTGCCGCGCCCGCCGCGCCGCAAGGTCATGTCGTCAAGGCGCCCATGGTCGGCACCTTCTACCGCGCTTCCAGCCCCGGCGCCACGCCCTTCATCGAAGTTGGCCAGAGCGTCAAGGAAGGCGAAGTGCTGTGCATCATCGAAGCGATGAAGCTGCTCAATGAAATCGAGGCTGATAAAGCTGGCGTCGTCACCGAAGTTCTGGTGGAAAACGGCGCGCCCGTGGAATACGGCCAACCCCTGTTCGTCATCGGCTGATCGCACATGTTCGAGAAAATCCTTATCGCCAATCGCGGTGAGATTGCGCTGCGCATCCAGCGCGCCTGCCGCGAGATGGGTATCAAAACCGTGGTCGTGCACTCCGAGGCCGACCGCGACGCGAAATACGTCAGGTTGGCCGATGAGTCGGTCTGCATCGGCCCGGCGCCGTCCCGTGACAGCTACCTGAACATGCCCGCTATTATTTCGGCTGCCGAAGTGGCAGATGCCGAAGCGATCCACCCGGGATACGGCTTCCTTGCGGAAAATGCCGATTTTGCCGAGCGTGTGGAAAAAAGCGGTTTCGTGTTCATTGGTCCGCGTCCGGATTCCATTCGGATCATGGGCGATAAGGTCAGCGCCAAGCAAGCCATGATCGCTGCTGGTGTGCCCGTCGTGCCGGGCTCGCCGGGCGCGTTGCCGGATGATTCCCAGGAGATTATCCGTCTGGGCCGCGAAGTGGGTTATCCGGTCATCATCAAGGCGGCTGGCGGCGGCGGTGGCCGCGGCATGCGTGTGGTGTACACCGAAGCGGCTTTGTTGAGCGCCGTGCAAATGACGCGCTCCGAAGCGGCTGCGGCCTTCAACAACCCGGAAGTCTATATGGAGAAGTTTCTTGAGAACCCTCGCCATATCGAAATCCAGGTGCTGGCCGATGGCGGCCGTAATGCGATCTGGCTGGGCGAGCGTGATTGCTCGATGCAGCGCCGTCACCAGAAGGTGATCGAAGAGGCGCCGGCCCCCGGCATCCCCCGCCGCCAGGTCGAGCGCATCGGCGAGCGCTGCGTCGAAGCTTGCCGCCGCATCAACTATCGCGGCGCGGGCACCTTCGAATTCCTGTATGAAAACGGCGAGTTCTATTTCATCGAAATGAACACGCGGATCCAGGTCGAACACCCGGTGACGGAACTGATTACCGGCATCGACCTGATCCAGCAGCAGATCCGTGTGGCAGCCGGTGAGAAGTTCACGCTGCGCCAGCGCGATGTTCAGCTCAAGGGCCATGCGATCGAATGCCGCATCAATGCGGAAGATCCGTTCACATTCATCCCCAGCCCGGGCCGGATTACCAATTGGCACGTCGGGGGCGGCCCCGGCATCCGTATCGACTCGCATGTGTTCAACGGCTATTTTGTGCCGCCCAACTACGATTCGATGATTGCCAAGGTCATTGCTTACGGCGATACCCGTGAACAAGCCCTGGCGCGCATGCGTATTGCGCTGTCGGAAATGGTGGTGGAAGGTATCTCCACCAATGTGCAGTTGCACCGCGAGCTGTTGCAGGATGCGCGCTTCATCGAAGGCGGCACCAGCATTCACTATCTCGAGCACAAGCTCTCCCAGCGTCCTTGAACGGGCGGGCCTGCCGCCGGGTTGTGGCAGGCGCTTCCGGCCAGAGAGGGATAGACGGGCCCCGCCATCGCGGCAGGGATGGCCCGCCAGGCATCGCCAGCAGTAACATGCTGGCGATGCCTATTTCAGGAACCAGAAAAATGCGTGAGTTATTGTTGTCCTGCCCGGGAGACCTGGCCGAGTCCTGGTCGGATGCCTTGCTCGAAGCGGGCGCGCTGTCCGTTTCGGTGGAAGATGCGGATAGCGATACCGATGCCGAGCAGCCCCTGTTCGGCGAGCCGGGCACGGAACCGGAAACCGTAGGCTGGAACCGCAACGTTGTGGTGGCGCTGCTGCCCGATGGCGCGGATCCGGCGCAACTGCTGGAGGCTGCACTGGCTGCCAGCGGCCTGGATGGGAAGCTGGCCGAAGGCTGGAGCCTGCGTGACGTTCCGGACGCCGATTGGGTGCGCTTGACTCAGGCGCAATTCGGGCCGATCGCGGTGGGCGACAAAGTGCGCATCGTGCCCAGTTGGCATGTGGAACCTGGCGCTGCCCTGGACAAACCGGCGGGCGGTATTGCCATTCAGCTGGATCCGGGCCTGGCCTTCGGTACGGGCAGCCATCCGACCACGCATCTGTGCCTGGCCTGGCTGGCGCATGCCATGCCGGCGGGGGCCAATGTGCTCGATTATGGCTGCGGTTCCGGCATCCTGGCCATCGCTGCGGCGATGCTGGGCGCGCGCGCGGTGCATGGCGTGGATATCGACGCTCAGGCGGTGCAGGCAACGCAGGATAATGCCGCCGTCAATAGCGTGACGATTCAGGCCAGCTTGCCGGACGGGCTGGCCGACGGGCAGTTCGATGTCGTCGTGGCCAATATTCTTTCCAATCCGCTCAAGGTGCTGGCGCCCATGCTGTCTGGCCGCGTGCTGCCTGGCGGGCAACTGGTGCTGTCCGGCGTGCTGGCGCGCCAGGCGGAAGAGGTGGCAGCGGCCTATGCGCCGTGGCTGGAAATGACGGTTTGGCAGGAACGCGAAGGCTGGGTCTGTCTGCATGGCAGGCGTTCGGCTGTCTGAATGCTTGTCCGGGGAGTATCTGGGCCGGGTGAACCGGCTGGCGTATCGCCGGGCTGATGTTCGCGCTGCCGGGCTGCGGAAACGGCAGCAGCCTGTATTCACTGTATCGAGGAATCAACTATGGCTTTTCCCATTCTGGTTTGCGGCTCCATCGCTTTCGACAGTATTGCGGTGTTCGAAGGCCGTTTCAAAGATCACATCCTGCCGGACCGCATTCAGTCCCTGAGCCTGTCATTCACCGTGCCTTCGCTGCGCAAGGTGTACGGCGGTTGCGCCGGCAATATCTCCTATAACTTGCGCCTGCTGGGCGGGCAGCCTCTGCCGGTGGCGACGGTGGGCGAGGATGCCAGCGATTACCTGGATCATCTGCGTAAACTGGGCATCAGCACGGAATGGGTGCGCGTGGCGCCGGGTACCTATACGGCGCAGTGTTTCGTCACCAATGACCTGGACGACAACCAGATTGCCGCGTTCCACCCCGGCGCGATGGCGCTGGCGGCCGACAATGATATTTCTGCCGCCGAAGGTGCCTGGGCCATCGTGGCGCCTGATGCCAAGGACGGCATGTTCGCGCATGCGCGGCGTTTGCATGCGCGGGGCATTCCGGCGGTCTTCGATCTGGGGCAGGCCATGCCGCTGTTCAGCGGTGAAGACATCGAAGATATGATCAAGCTGGTGCAGGTGCTGACGCTTAATGATTATGAAGCCGGTGTGGTTGAACAGCGCACGGGGCGCGACATGGCGGATATCGCCAAAGGCCTGCAGGCAGTCATCGTGACGCGCGGCGCCAATGGCGCGACGGTATGGGCCAATGGCACGACCGAGGAAATTGCTGCCGTGAAGGCGGATGCCGTGGTCGATCCTACGGGTTGCGGCGATGCCCATCGCGCAGGTTTGCTGTACGGCGTGTCGCTGGGCTGGTCCTGGGCGGATAGCTGCCGTTTGGGCAATGTCATGGGCTCCATCAAGGTGGCCTCGCGTGGCCCCCAGCAGCATCAGCCCACACGCGATGAAATCGCCCAGCGCTTGAGCCAGGGCTACGGCCTGGTCTTGCCGCCGCTGTAAGCCGGACAGGCCGGTGAGAGGCTGGCGGCGCCAAGGCGCCGCCAGATCGGGCGGAACCTTGTCCCGTTTCGATTGACAAAGGTTGTGACAGATTCACAGGGATACGGCAGCCCGGGACATAGGTTTCCCGCCTGCCGGGATGTATCATGTGGTCTGAAATTCTCTGCGGCAGCAGGGCGGCCATGAAGCTGGCTGCCTGGCCCGGTTGAAGGCATCCGCCTGATTCCAGCCTGCCGCGACGTGACCTGGCTGCGGGCCAGGTGATGGTGACATTAGGAGCGACATCATGGCTAAGGCACAAGTTCAAGTTTCTTCCCGTTCCGGCGTCCGTCGCGGTGTGGCGGTGGTGGCCGTGGCAGCAGCTTTGGCCGTTCTGGCTGGCTGCTCGACACAACGTGCGTCCAGTTCCGTCTATACCTACGGCCAGGCGCAGCGCGAACAGATTGTGCGTAATGGCACGGTGCAGAAAGTACGTCCGATCACGCTGCAATCCGATGAGCCGACGGCCATGGGTACCCTGGCAGGCGGCGCTTTGGGCGGTGTTGTGGGCAATACCGTTGGCGGCGGCAGCGGCCGCACCATTGCAACGGTGGGCGGCGCCATCCTGGGCGCGCTGGCGGGCAGCGCCGTTGAAAAGGGCGTGAGCAACCGCAGCGGCCTGGAAATCACGGTACAGCTGGATAACGGCGAAACCCGCGTCATTGCGCAGGAAGCCGATGTGCCGATAAGCGTAGGCCAGCGCGTGCAAGTCATTAGCGGTGCCGGCCCGACGCGCGTCGCGCCCATGTAAAGCCAGTGCCGCCAGCCGCGTTGCGGCGCTGCTGGCGGATCTTGCGCAGAGGCTCCCGGCTTGCTGCGCAATGAAAAACCCCTGCCCATCATCTGACCGGCAGGGGTTTTTTTAGGCCTGATGTCCTGGCGCCGCTGTGGCGCCGAAGGCGGCAAGGCCGTTCGGCGCACGGCAGGGCGGCGTTTTAAAACATGAGCAGTTTTAGAACATGAGCAACTGATAGCTGATGCGCGTCAGAATCATGACGCAGATCTGGGCGCCCAGCAGCAGCACCAGTGGCGACAGATCCATGCCGCCAGGGGTGGGCAGGACACGCCGTATCGGTTCCAGCAGCGGGTCGGTCATGGTGCGCAGCACCGGCATGACGGGCGCCAGCGGATTGACCCACGACAGAATGGCCTGGATCAGGGTCAGCCAGACCAGCAGGTTGAAGCCCCATTTTGCGACTGTCAGGATGGCTGCGCCCAGAATGGAAGGGAGCATGGACAGGGTGGGCAGGCTTTGCAGCGCCAGGCAAATGACCAGCAGCCAATACACCAGCGCGACCAGCCAGGCGGCAGCCAGGCTGGCCCAGTCCACGCGGCTGCGCAACGGCAGCACCGCGCGCAGCGGCTGCACCAGCCATTGTGTGACTTGGGAGATGGCCAAGTGGATGGGGTTGAACGGATGCAGCCGGACAAACAGCATCCAGGCGCGGGCCAGCAGGGCTGCGCCCAGCAGCATGGCTGCAATGTCTAGCAGGAAGTGAATGATTTCGCCGATCATGAATAAACCTGAAATTACGGAGATGGCCGCAGGGTATGACGGATGACATGCTGACATCCTCAAGCGGACAAGGCGATTTTATGCGGGAGCACGGGGAAAGGCGACTCCCGCCGGCGGCATTTGCCCATGGCCGGACAGCCATTGTCGCATGAGGTGATGACAGTGCGGCGCAGCCGCCGCCATGAAAAAAGCGCGCCCCAGAGGAGCGCGCTTTTTTTGCGCGGGCTGCCCAATGACAGGCCGCTGGCGGGAAGGATCAGCGCTTGTCAGCGGGACGCTCATCCACCGGGAAAGGCCAGGCGCTGGCAGGATTGCTGCCCGTCTTGGCGGCCGTGGTTTCTGCGGCGGCAGGCGCTGCCACGGCTTTTTTCGCGGCGGCTTTCTTGGCGGCAGGTTTCTTGACGGCAGCCGGCTGCTTGGCCGTCTTGCCATCAGCGGCTGCCGGCTTGGCGGCAGCGGCGGCCTTGGCCTTGGCTGCCGGCTTGTCTGCCGGGGCGACAGGCACCTTGCTGGCAGGCACTTCTACTGCCGGTGCGGCAGGCTTGGCTGCCGCTTTCTTGGCCGGGGCTTTGGCTGCCGGTTTTGCAGCAGCCTTGGCAGGCGCTTTGGCCGGTGCAGCAGCCAGGGTCTTGGCGGCTGCGGCCTTCTTGGCGGGCGCCTTGGCAGCGGGTTTGGCAGCGGGCTTAGCAGCGGGTTTTGCCGCAGCCTTGGCGCTTGCAGCAGCCGGAGTCTTGGCGGCCGCAGCCTTCTTGGCGGGTGCCTTGGCAGCCGGTTTGGCAGCGGGCTTAGCGGCAGG